>JAZKZU010000187.1:0-4319 GCA_045612825.1 Eubacteriales bacterium | reverse complement strand
GAAAACTCAGATTCAAAATCATCCTCAATAATATAACGGTTTTCCTGTTCAGCCCAACGGATATACTCGTGTCTTTTAGATGCTGTTGCAGTAACTCCGCTTGGATAACTTCTGTACGGAGTTGTATGCAATACATTTGCTTTAGTAGCAGAAAGAGCGTTACTGTCAATGCCTGAATTCATCAATGGGAGTGTTTCATAATCAATTTCAGCAACTTTATATACCTGCTCAATCTTTTTATAAGACGGCGACTCGATCCCGTATATGCAATCACGCCCCAACAAATCCACAATCATGCGGTACAAATACTCCGAGCCCGATCCAATTACAATCTGATCCTCGCCTGTCTGTATCCCCCGACTGCGAGCCAGATACCGCCGTATGGCCGCTCTGAGCTCCGGACAACCGATCGGGTGCGAACGCTCTAAAATATCCGCCCCGTAATCCCCCATCACCGCTCGCATCGTCCGATGCAAAACCGAAAGGGGAAATTCGGCCGGACTGGTTTCATGCTTAACGGGAAGGATGGTGCGAGGAGAGGAGGCAAACCCGTCATCGGTACGAAAAATGACGTAATAGCCACTGCGTTGCCGCGCTTCGATATACCCCTCATCGATCAGCAGTTCATAGGCGTGCGCCACCGTGATCAGCCCCACGCCCCACTCTTCGGCCATCGTACGCTTGGAGGGCAACTTACTGCCAACCGGATATACCCCGCCGACAATCGCTTCTCTAACCTTTTTATATAATTGTAAATACGCCGCTTCCTGTTTCATCTGGTTCTATAAAATTCTCCTGTTTTGATGCTTTTCATGCTACCAAAAATAGTATATAGTATCATCAACAAAAAAGCAAGGGGGGATTGGATGCATAATCACGAAAAAAAGATTGCTGTTGTCAATGATTTTTGCGGGTTTGGCCGTTGTTCGCTTACGGTGTCACTGCCCATCATTTCGGCACTCAAGGTACAATGTTGCCCCCTGCCCACTTCCATTTTTTCCAATCATACGGGGTTTGAGCATTTTTATTCTACCGATTTTACCCCGCACATGACCCCCTATATCGAGCAGTGGCAGGCGCTCAACCTGAAGTTTTCAGGGATTTTGACCGGCTATCTCGGTTCACAAGAACAGATTGCCATTGTCAAGGGCTTTCTGCAGGAGTTCAAAAAAGAGGATACGGTGGTGGTGATAGACCCTGTCATGGGCGATGACGGCAAGCTGTACCCTTCCTATTCTCCCCTGTTGGCGAATAAGATGACCGAGCTGGTTCCTTATGCCGATATCCTCACGCCCAACCTCACAGAGGCCTGTTTTTTAACGAAAACAGCCTATAAACCCGATGTAAACGAGCAAGATTTAAGCGAAATTTGCCTAAAATTGACCCAAATGGGGCCAAAAAAGGTGGTAATTTCGGGGTTAGAACGGGGCGAAAACCTCGAAAATTTCATTTTTGAGGACGGAAAAGTCACCATCGTAACCGAGCATAAAGTAGGCCCGAACCGTGCCGGAACGGGGGATGTCTTCTCCTCCATTCTGGTAGCCGACCTCGTAAACAGTATGTCCCTAGAAGATTCAGTAAGGCACGCCGCCGCCTTTATCGCCAAGGTGTTGCGCCGTGCGTTGGAACTCAATTTGCCCAAAACCGACGGGTTATGCTTTGAGGAGTTTTTAACACAACTATGAAACCGACCGTTCGTTATCTTTGCTACAGCGGTATTTTTGCCGCACTTGTCTTTGTCTGCACCGCTTTTTTGCAGATTCCCTCGCACGCCGGCTACGTTCACGTTGGGGATGCGTTAATTTATCTGGCCGCCTGCCTGCTCCCGTGGCCCTACGCTATGGCCGTTGGGATTCTCGGCAGTACCTTGGCCGACGTGATGACCGGCTTTGCGATATGGGCACCCGCCTCCCTTATGATCAAGGGGCTATCGGTTCTCGCCTTTCGGCGGCAGGGAAAGATTTTCTGCTTGCGCAATATGCTGGCGCTGATTCCCGCTTGGATTTTGTGTATCGGCGGGTACTACGCCTATGAGGCGTTGATTACCCAAAATGCCGTGGCGCCGCTGGCCGGTATCGTGGGCAGTTGTATGCAATGCCTGATCAGCAGTATGATCTTTTTACTGCTTGGCTATCTTTTTGACAAACTCAACATTCGGAGGATTTTCTTATGATGACCATTACCTATCCCGTCAAGCGCGGGATCTATGTGAATATGACCAACCGCTGTCCCTGCGCCTGCACCTTCTGCCTGCGCCAGAACAGCGACAGCGTATATGGGTCTGATCCGCTGTGGCTGGATCGAGAGCCGACGGTGGATGAAGTTTGCCAAAGCCTTGATACATGGGATCTTTCTCAATATGAGGAGATCGTTTTTTGCGGCTATGGTGAGCCGACCGAGCGACTTAACGATCTGCTGGCCGTTGCTCGTTACATAAAGAGCAAGAGCGATATTCGCATTCGTATCAACACCAACGGACTTTCCGATCTGATCCACGGCAAGAGCACCGCCCCTATGCTTAAGGGACTGATTGATGCCGTGTCGATCAGCCTGAACGCCACCAATGCCGAGGATTATCTGAAGGTCGTGCGGCCCAAGTTCGGTTTGCCGTCCTATGAGGCCATGCTGGCCTTTACCAAGGACTGTACTGCCTACGTGCCGCAGGTGATGATGACGGTGGTGGATGTGGTCACCTCGCCTGAGGAACAGGAGAAAAGCCGTCAGATCTGCGAATCTTTGGGGGCAACTCTGCGGATTCGTCCCTATGAATCCTAAAAGAATACTTGATTTTCTTAATATGGTGTGCTATACTATATAGCGCACGTGGACCATTAGCTCAGTTGGTTAGAGCAGCCGGCTCATAACCGGCCGGTCCAAGGTTCGAGTCCTTGATGGTCCACCAAGAAAAAGCCATACCCGTTTGGGTATGGCTTTTTCTTTGTGCGCATATCGTGACGAGAACCGTAGGTTCGATAAGTGACACCCCAAGAGCACGAGCGGGAGCGAAGTGCGATTGGCTCGGTGGAACTTATGCATGCGAGCGAAGCGAGTCGTAGTCCTTGATGGTCCACCAAAAATCGACAAGTTTCGACAGAAGCTTGTCGATTTTACTTTTTCACTCTTCACTCTTCACTTTTCACTCTTCTCTCGAAACTTGTCGATTAGGTAATAGGTAAAAGTGAATAGTGAAGAAGTAAAGGTATCCGCTTCGCGGATGATCTTAATTGATGTGTGAGAGTTCAAAGTCATACGCAAAAATACCGAAAATATTTTTGCGCCGCCCATAGATAAGTAAAAGCCATACCCGTTTGGGTATGGCTTTTTTATTATCGTTTCATTTGGCGCAAGAAGAGAAAGACGGCGAAAATCATTATCACGACGCTATAAATGAGGACGGGGCACATGTGCGTAAATGCCTGAACAAAATCCCCATTGACAGCGGCCTTTCCCAGCTCCACCGCATGGATAAAGGGCAGTAGGTTGGCGATTTTTCCAAAGGCACCGCCGATCAACTGAGGATCGAACCATATACCGGCCAGCCACGCCGACAGGTTGGTGAGTAAAGCCCCGCAGATACCGCCGACCTGTTTGACGGTGAAGATACTGCCACACAAGAGGCCAAGTGAGATATAAAAGAGAGTAGCCGGCAGATTCAGCAGTATGGCATATATAAGATTTACGGACAGCGGCAGCCCTAACGGCAACGCCAGCAGATAGCAAACCAAACTCTGCGCCAAGCCGATGGGAAGGATGGGCAACAGATACCCCAGCACGAAATCGGACGGACGTAAGGGTGTGGTATACAATCTTTGCAAAAATGCGCTTTCCCGATCCTTCGCCAAAAGGGTGGCCGAAAAAAGGGCCATAAACGACAGACCAAACACGGTAATACCGGGAGCCAGCGACTCAATTTGAAACAGAGCTACGGGCACGTTGGCCTGTATGGCGCTCATCAGAAAAAGCAACACGACGGGAAATCCCAATCCAAACAGGAGATTCAGGGGATCTCGCACGATTTCCTTGGCGCATCGTTTGGCAAAAACAAGCATCTTCATCTTTCTCCCTCCTTGACCATGGCGATAAATGCCTGCTCTACGGTGTCGGTAGATGTCTTTTCCATCAATTCTTTCGGTGTTGCCGTGACCAGCAATCTACCATCTTTCATGATGCCGATACGATCGGATAAATATTGAGCCTCTTCCATATAATGAGTGGTCAGCACAACAGTAACCTTGCCTTTGAGCGAGGAAATGATATCCCATAAATCTCGGCGGGCCAGAACGTCCAGCCCGAGAGTCGGCTCATCCAAAAACAAGACC
>JAZKZU010000186.1:0-5154 GCA_045612825.1 Eubacteriales bacterium | reverse complement strand
CTCTACACCGCCCGTTGCAAGGAAATGATGACCGATGAGGGGCGTGACCGTGCGGCCGAGGTTTGCCGCAAGCATAATCTGGCGGCGCTGGTGTGCATCGGCGGCGACGGCACCTTCCGCGGCGCTCATGAACTGTCCAAGCGGGGTATCAACGTCATGTGCATCCCTGCCACCATTGATAACGACATCGGTGCTTCCGACTATTCTCTGGGGTTTGACACCACCATCAACACCGTTACCGAAATGGTTGACAAGATCCGTGACACCTCCCAGTCGCACGACCGTTGCACGGTTGTTGAGGTTATGGGCCGTTCCTGCGGTTTTGTGGCGTTGCACGCCGGCCTTGCCGTTGGTGCTACCGCTATTCTGATTCCTGAGATCCCCCACGACTTCCAGCGGGACGTTATCGATCGCATCACCTCCACCACCCGCACCGGCAAAAAGCATTTTATCATTCTGGTGGCCGAGGGCGTTGGCGGTTCGGCGGAACTGGCTAAGAAGATTCAGGAGACTACCGGTATCGAAACCAAGGTTTCCATCCTCGGCTACGTACAGCGTGGCGGTTCTCCCACCTCCCGTGACCGTACTTCGGCTTCCCGTATGGGCTATCATGCCATTGCCCTAACCGCCAGCGGTGAAAAGAACCGCATGATCGTCACCAAAGAGGGCAAGATCAAGGATATTAACCTGATCGACGGCATCGGTCTGCCCAAAAAGATCAACGAACGGCTGTATAAAATTGCCATGGAAGTCAATTCCTAAAACAAATTGTATAGAAATTCATGAAAAATCCGATCCGTATAGCGGGTCGGATTTTTATTTGTAAATAAATTATGACTAAACGCTTACAGAATTGCCATAATTTTTCTGGATTTGTGCACATTTCCGCTAATTTCCCCTGTGAATTTTGATGTTTTTATTAAAAAAGTGACCAAAATAATAATACTCATAAATTATTCATTGAAAGAATCTAATTTAATGGTATAATATCGTTCGGTAAAACTGCCAAACGGAAAGGAGAACAACTATGGTCATTTTGTATTATGTCCTTTTGATTGCAACCCTGATCTACGGTCTGTACTTTGCTCTCACCGGCCTGTGGGCCTTTGTGCGTGCTCCCAAGAAAACCGCTCCGTCTGACACCGAAAAGAAAAATAACTTTGCTATTATTATCGCCGCCCGTAATGAGGCGGAGGTTATCGGCAATCTGATCGACTCTCTGAATAATCAGAATTACGATCGGGACCATTTCACCATCTACACGGCGGTGAACAACTGCACCGATAACACCGAATACGTCGCTCGCCGCCACGGCAGCGAGGTCATCAAGTGCCCCAACACCGTAAAGTCCAAGGGTGATGTGCTCAAGCTTGTGTTTGAAGAATACACCAAGCGTGAGGATATTGATGCCTTTATCATCTTTGATGCCGACAATATCGTGCATCCCGATTATCTGCGTCACATGAACCACGCCATGAACTGCGGCGCCAAGGTGGCTCAGTGCAAGCGTGACAGTAAGAACTTGGCCGACAACTGGATCAGCGCCGGCTACTCGATGTTCTACTATCTGCAAAACTTCTTCTTCAACCGTGCCCGTTCCCGTGTTGGCCTGTCGGCCTCCATCAACGGCACCGGCTTTATGGTAACCAAGGAAGCGCTGGCCATCACCGGCTTTGACGCTCACACCATGACCGAAGACGTGGAATACACCGGCATCTGCGCCCTCAACGGCGTGAAGATCGAATATGTAGAAGAGGCCGTGACCTACGACGAACAGCCCACCAATTTCGGCGTGTCCTTCCGTCAGCGCAAGCGCTGGTCGCTGGGCAACCTGCAATGCTGGATGAGCTATGTCGGCAAACTGTTCAAGACCTTCTTCAAAACCGGCCGTGTGTCCTGCCTGGATATGGCTTTTAACTACTCGGCGCCCATCGTGCAGGTCGTTTCGGTTGGCATGACGGTGTTGCTGATGTGCTTCCCGCTTATGGGTATTCAGCTTGACGACATCTTCTCGTATATCTTTGCCTACGGCTGGCTGCTCTTCGGCCTGACCTTTGTGTGCGGCCTTATCGTTTGCGCTTTGATCTTAAAACTCAACGGTCATTCGGCCAAGGAAACCCCGAGCGGCATGCTGCTCTTTACCCTGTTCATCCTCTCGTGGATCCCCATTAACTGCCTGATTATGGTCAACCGCAAATTCACTTGGCAGCCCATTGCGCACTCCCGCAACGTCAGCATTGACACGCTCATTCAAAACAAATAACACAAAAGCCATAGTAAATGACACTTTCAAAAAGATGAAAGTGTCATTTTTCATTTTGCAAAAAAATGGAGACAGCCTCTTTACGAGGTGTCTCCATTCGTATGATTTTATATTATCCGTTAAGTAACGACTGAATCTTATAGTCTCGTTCCTCTTTGGAAATGACCTTCATTTCATATTGCTGTTCAATGCGTCGAATATCTTCAAAATGATCAACCCGAGCCCGCGCCATCGTTAACTTGCTCTCATATTCTGACTGAGACATAACATCCATTGCCAAAGCACGGTCAAGTTTCTCCTTCTCCTTCAAATATGCTTCTTCCGCTTCCTGTTTCTCACGGATGACCGCATTGTTTTTGATCTTCTTTTCCATTTCAATAATCTGCTTTTCATAGGCTGCACGTTGTTCCAATTTTGGCTCGATCATTTTAAGAATATCTGTCACATCAATCCCCGGCATATCTCCGCTCTGAATTACATACTCGGTATAACGACGACCGATCTGTAAATATCCGGCTTCAATATCTTGATCAATCACCTTAACTTGACGTTTCAATGCTCCAAGTTCTGCATTGTCCTGAGCATCAACCGCCATGGACGAACCTGCATTACTTAACGTCTTTCCCATGCTTCCTACCGATTGTTTTAACTGATCAAATAGTCCCATGTTTTTGATTCTCTTTTTTGTATAAAAATTATTTATATAAAATCATAACTGATTTTATGTTACGCATTATAACATATAAATATAACTTTTGTCAAGTTATAGTTATAGTGAGGTGTTTAATATGAATGATAAATTGATTTTAAAAAGGAAAATGAAGGGCGAAGACGGGTATAAAACTTTCTCCATACGCATTAAAGATGAAACTGTTGACCAATTAGACCAGTTATCTGAAGAAACAAACCGATCTCGTAACGAACTGATTAATGTTCTGTTAGATTATGCCATACGAAATTGTGAAGTGAAATAAAAGAGCCACCCGATCGGGTGGCATTTTTATTGGAGTTGGGAGAGGAGGCTTTGTTTGATGCGGGACATGGTTTTGTCGTCGTAGTCGAGCTCGCCGCTTTCCAACATGAGGGTGGCGCCGTAGGCGACCGAGCGGATGCAGAAGCCTCGGTCCTGCCGCTCCTGCGTTGAAAGGTCGGGCAGACAGAGGGGCATGAGGCGCTCGACGGTGTCGGCCAGCGGCAGGCGGCGGCCCGATAACATGAGCACGGCTCGGAAGTGGGGGTTGGCGATACAGAAACGGATATAGGCCAGACAGCTCTCAGTCAGTTGCTCCTTGGGCTCGTGATGCACCTGACGGATTTGCTGGAGGAGAAGTTCCAGCTGATTATGGATATGGGCGAAGATGGCCTCGATGAGGTCTTCCTTGCCTTTGAAGTGCTTATAGGGGGCAGCGCAGGAGAGGTTGCAGGCGGCGGAGATGCGGCGCAAAGAGAAGTCGGCCATGCCGTGAGCCTCCAGCTCGACAATGCCTGCGGCAATCAGTTGTTCACGTACGGTATAGGATTCCATATTCTCACCTCTTTTTCAGTATACCATATCTAAATGTGGTTGACAACAGCGGATTTTTTAGTATAATAATAGTATATCATGCATGGTTAACAATGTTAACCAAAAGGAGAACAGTATGGATCGGTCACGGATGCGGCGGCTGGGCGAGCATCGCTCGGAGATTCGAGAGTTATTTGAATATGGGATGAAGCGCAAGGCCGAGATTGGTGCCGATCGGGTGTTTGATTTCAGCATTGGCAATCCGAGCATACCGACACCGACCACGGTGACGGCGGCTTTGCAGGAGCTTTTGGCGGGAGATCCGCTGGCTTTGCACGGCTATACCTCGGCGGCAGGCGATCCTGCGGTGCGGGCCTCTGTGGCCGATGACCTGAATCGGCGGTTTGGCACGGCGATTGGAGCGGAGCATTTGTATTTAACCTGCGGGGCGGCGGCATCGTTAACCATAGCCCTGTCGGCTTTGGTGGAGAACGGACAGGAGGTGATCGTGCCTGCGCCCTACTTCCCCGAATATCCCGTGTTTATTGAAACGGCGGGCGGCGTGCCTGTGGCAGTGGCGGGGGTTGAGCCCGATTTTGATTTGAATATTGAGGGCATTGCCTCTGCCATTACCGAAAAAACGGCCGCCATCATCCTCAATTCCCCCAACAATCCGTCGGGTGTGGTGTACCGTGCCGAGCAGATTGAGCGGCTGGCGGATATACTGCATAAGGCCGAACAGACCTATGGACATCCCATCTACTTGATAGCCGACGAACCCTATCGGGAGCTAGTATACGATGGGGTTGCGGTGCCGTTTTTGCCGAACCATTACGAAAATACGGTGGTTTGCTATTCGTACAGCAAGTCCCTCTCTCTGGCGGGGGAGCGGATTGGGTATCTGTTGGTCAATCCTGCTTGTGAGGATTGGCAAGGGGTATACGCCGCTCTGTGCGGGGCGGGACGGGCGCTCGGCTTTGTCTGTGCCCCTGCGCTGTTTCAGCGGCTGCTTCCCTCTGTTTCGGGGCAGACGGGGGATCTGAGCATCTACAAGCGCAACCGTGACCTGCTGTGCGGGGCGTTGACCGACATGGGCTTTACGGTGGCTCGACCCGACGGGGCTTTTTATCTCTTTGTCAAGTCCCCCCTTACCGATGCCCGTGCCTTTTCCGAGGCGGCCAAGAAGTACGACCTGTTATTGGTGCCGTCGGACAGTTTTGGGGTGTCGGGATACTTGCGCATTTCCTACTGTGTCGATACCGATACCATTCGCCGTGCTCTGCCGGCCTTTGATCGATTAGCAAAGGAGTTTATCCATGAATAAATTAGAACAAGCCCGTCAATCCATCAACGACATTGACAAGCAGATGGCTGACCTGTTCGTACA
>JAZKZU010000185.1:0-1847 GCA_045612825.1 Eubacteriales bacterium | reverse complement strand
TTGCCATTATTTCGGTGGTGCTTGGCGGATTGCTGGGTGAGGCTTGTCGACTGGAGGATGGCATCAACAAGGTTGGCCAAATGATTGAGCAACGCTTTGGCACAAAAGATACGACGGTATCGGTAACACAAGGGTTTGTGACGGCCAGTTTGTTGTTCTGCGTTGGGGCGATGGCGATTGTGGGTTCGCTCAACAGCGGGATTCAGGGCGATCACACGATGCAATACACCAAGGCGTTATTGGACGGCGTGAGTGCGATTATTTTTGCCAGTTCTTTGGGGTATGGCGTTTTATTTTCGGCAGGTGCGGTCTTTCTTATTCAGGGCGGGATCACCCTGTTGGCGAGAGCGATTGCGCCTTATCTGAGTGAGGTTGTGATTGCGGAGATGACCTGTGTAGGATCGCTGTTGATTTTGGGATTGGCGCTGAATTTGCTTGGGATCACCAAGTTAAAGGTGATGAATTATGTGCCGGCCGTCTTTTTACCGATTCTGCTGTGTCAGTTCATGTAAGGGAGCCTAAAAAACGATGTTAGAACGATACCGCACGAGCGGGCTGGCATTATTTGTTTATTATTTTTTCATGTACGTGGCGATGGCGCCGTTTACCGCCTTTTTGTCCACCTACTACAACGAGATCGGGCTATCGGCTTCGCAGATCGGCATCTTGTCGGGGATAGGACCGATTGTGGTTATATTCGGGCAATTTGCATGGGGGCGGATGGCGGATCAAGCCAAATACAAAAACACGATCTTACTCATAGCCACGTTGCTGACCGGCGCCACCATCTTTGCCTTTTCTTTGCATCCGTCTTTTATATATCTGTTGTGAATCAATATTTTATACAATTTCACCAACTGTTCCATTACTCAGTTAAGTGATTCGATTGCTTTGGAGTATGCGACGGGGCATAATTTGCGATTTTCCATCATTCGAATGGGCGGGTCGATCGGGTTTTCGTGTTGCACGTTGGCGGTGGGCTTTTTATTGACGGGCGATGCGGGAAAGATGTTTGCCATCAACGCCGTATTTCTGCTGATCAGCGCTCTTGCTTTGTTGTTCATGCCAAAGGTTACGGGGGCGCGACGGGATCGGCAAAGGGCGAATTATCGGGATTTGTTTGCCGATAAGAATTTGGTGATCCTGTTATGTTTTAATTTTGTGATTTACATGGGATATTTTTTCAACATGGCCTTCTTCCCTGTTCTGATGGCGCAACACGGGGCAACGAGTATGCACATCGGCATTGCTCAGATGGTATCAGCTATGTGCGAACTTCCCTTTTTGCTGCTAAGTCGGCGGATCATCAATCGATTCGGGCTGAAGATGACCTTGATTCTGTCGTCCTGCGCCTTTGCGCTGCGGTGGTTATTCTGCGGGGCTTTGATTGAGGTCTGGCCGCTGGTGCTGATCTGTTCGCTGCATGGGTTTGGTCACATTACGGTAAGCTTTTGTACCAGCTCTTACATCAACAAGACGGTGGCGCAATCGCTTCGAGCGTCGGGGCAGACGCTTTTGGGAATGGTGGATTACGGATTTTCCAAATGTGCGGCATCGCTGGTCGGCGGATTTTTGGCGGATATTTGGGGCATCCATACCATGTATCTGTGCTTTGGCGGTTCGTCCTTGCTGGCCTTACTGATTTTAGTTTTGTTCCTGCCGAAACTAAAGATTCGCATATAAGAAAACAGAGAGCCGAGGCTCTCTGTTTTTTATGCCAGTTCCGACAGGCCGAAACTGATATTGATTGCGGTATTGATGCGCTGCATGGTTACTTCATCCACATGGCCGATTTTATCTTTTATCCGGCGCTTATCTAAGGTACGGATCTGCTCCAGCAGGACGAC
>JAZKZU010000184.1:0-9736 GCA_045612825.1 Eubacteriales bacterium | reverse complement strand
GCAGTCTTATGCATTCCATTAATCGATGAATTCTTGGAGGATTGTCTCCAGGGAGGCAATGGCGCAGTTCAGTTGTGAGGCACATGTGCCGTTGCCGTAATGCAATTCACAATCATTCTCCTCCATCTTGTCGGCAATCTTGCACAACCTGGATTCGATGGCTTTGAGAGTCCGGATCTCCTCCTTTGTCAGTTTCTGTCTCATGATTAATCCTCCTTTTCTATCTGAATAATTGGTTATAGGAATGCCGGATGAATCTCGGTTGCATCCAGGTGATCAAATGAACCGATATATTGTTCAAGGCTCATCATAAGGGGATCATAAATATTGATGACCGCAAACTGATCCTCATAGTGAGTTACTTGTGGGCATTCGACTATTTCGGCAGATCCCTCGATTTGTCTGTTTGCCCAATTAATGACGGATTTGCATCTGTCCTCCAGGGTCGTTGCCCTCTCATAGCGAGATGCCTTGTGTATCTCAATGGAATATCCGGCAACACAATTCCTGCCGAAATAGAATTTTGCCGTTGATAATGCAGCGATGATGTAATTTGGCGTTTTCATGATTGTATAAAGATTAATGTTGTTCTTTCTGAATGCAAAGTTAACCCTTTATTTTGAAAAAACAAATTATTTTATCAAAAAAAGTAAAAAAAATTGATGCCCGGAGATTTTCCAGGCATCCTCAACAATCAATCCTTATCCTTTATGAATCGGAAAGGATCTCCCCGGTCAGATAGTTGATGCAGAATGAATCCTTATGGACACCATTCACATCAAAGTTCCTGCCTACCTTGAAAATCTTGACTATGTGCAGATCGACATTGATGGAGATGACTGCGAATCCGTCCTCATTCTTTGTCCCTCTGATGCTATTATAATCGGCATTAGTCGAATTATATGAATTATAGCATCGTGCAGTATCCACCGAAAAAACGATCTGATCCGGATAATCATCCACCTTTCCGATAATGTCCAGGTGCGTATGACCGACAAACCATCCGATGAATGTCCCTCCGGCATCTATGAAATCCTGCACATGCAATGTCGCATTTGGGATGACGGATGTCGGTGATGCATAATTGATCGCATCATCACCGGAATAATTCGGAGAAAGGGATGAATAACGACAGGCGATCCTGGTATATTCCCTCCCAGGGAAATGGGCAACGATCATCACGGACAATCCCGACTGCCTGGCCGACTCCAGGGTCGAGACCAACCATGAATCCTGTGTCGAATCGAAATTCATCATGTCCAGGAAGATCGCCCGGATGGATTGGGTCGAGAAATCCTTGTAATAGTAGCAATACCCGTTGGTTGCCGCCCCGGTCGGTTGGGTCACTCCCCAGGAGGAGATATATGGTGCGAGATACCTGTTGTATGCATCCACGCCCACATGGGCAGTCCAATCATACCAAGATCCGCTGCGTGAGGCGGTGTCATGATTGCCAATCGTATATAAGAATTTGGATACTCCGGAAATGCCCGAATACCAAGAATTGCCGTCCGAATATTGGTCTAATGCATTATCCCCGGTATTGACATAGAAATCGATGAAATTCTCAAATTGTTTCAGATAAGCGATCGCCCTGGAGACATTGGTCGCATCGGCATGGCAATCCGAGATTTGTGCAAAGACCAGGGGAGAGGATTGCAGCGCCCCATTGATCCAGGCTTTTTTCTTGGCTGAAATAAACTTGGGCAAAAATTCATCATAAGGGTTGAATTGCATGATACCTGTCACGGAGTCAGATGCCAATTCGACCCGATATTCGACCCTATGTCCTGCTATGCCTCGGCCACGGATCGCCAAATAGTCGGCATCCATGTTGTCCGGTATTTCCACATCGTAATAATCGGCCAACTGCGGTTGTTCTTCGGATGTGATGGCATAATTGAACAGATTGGTTGCAACGCCATTTTTGTAACATGTAATGTCCAGGATAGTCCATCCGGAGGTCGGTGGGATTAATGTGCTATCCGTTTCATGCTTGATCTTTGTAAGCCTGTAACGCCTACCATTCAGAGGTTTCAAGAATTTGACCGCCCCCTCCGAATCGGGTTGGACATATGTTGCCCCTTTCCCGATGAATGATGTTCCTCCGACAAAATCCGTCACGACATTCACCTTGTCGGAGATTTCATCCAGGCGCAAACAATCGACAGAAATCGACTCCCCAAGGGACAACCACAGATCAGAGGCATGTGTCGCAGGATAATCAATGATTATTTTCTCCACATCCGCAGGGATTTGGTCGGCTTTGATGTAAACAATGCCATTGTTTACATTGGCGGCACAATAGGTCATGTCCCAATCCGACACAATGGTTGTTTCATTCTTGATTCCCCATATGCGGAAATAACTATTTGCCGCCCCGGAGATGGAGAAATCAATCCCCGAAACCGCAATCCCCTTTTGGAATCCCTTGGTGATGATAGTATGTTTTATGTCCCTTATGAATGAAAAACTGAAAACGCCATTCACCAATGTATAATATCCAAAATCGCTATTTGCCAGGCCATCGATTGGCAATCCGAGATGCAGCATGACATCCTCGGATGCCCTGTCAAATGCTCCGATTAACGGATTATTGACCGATGCGGCAAGAGACCCATTGACATATAACAGATCCCTGCACCTGCCGAATACGGCAGTATAGAATGAAAACCGGATAAATGCGACATCCGCATTATTCAGAGTGATTGTCCTCTCACCTCCTGCCGTATTATTTTGGTATGAGCCTAAAACGGATTTATTTGAGTCATAAAGGACTAAACTCAAAACCGATGATGCCGGGCCTGTTGTCAGATCATAAACCCATCGGATGGTGTCACCATTCGACACCGGGACATAATCCGTACAATACCCGAATGTTGCGGACAAACCACTCGATTCCCCTCCTGTCGAATTCAGATATTTCCCGATATATGCATTCCCGACCTGGCCATCATCCTTGCGGAATTTGTAAAAATGCAGGGATGAATCGTATGTTATAACGGCCATTTCGGAGGATTGCAATTCCAATCCGGGAATATTCGGATAAACTCCTGCATCTATGGCCAAATAAAAACATTTAGAATCCGACAAGGTTGGCGAGAATCCTGTCCCGATGACTCCTCCGAATTGATAAGATGCGCCCAATGCCGTAACCATGGCGTTCAGCACGGAATTCAGAATCGTTCCGGTGATCTCCTGGTTATTGTTTGCCCTTATGTTGGCATTGATGGTCGCTTTGAGGGATGAATAATTGCTCATTGCCTGTTTTTTGATTAACTATATTTTGCGCCTATTTCGTAAATGAAAACAGGTCGTATGTCACACCAATCCCGATGTATGGGGACAGGCCGTTCCTTGATGCTCCCACACCTCCCTGGAGGCCGACTCCCCACCTGCTTTTTTTCGCAGGGATCTCCTTGATGATGACCCTCTCCTGCGTGAAATGGATCACCGAGTCAACCTGGGGATCGATTCCGGAGGCATAGACCCTTGCCAGGCTATCCTCCCAGGCTATTTGCGACCTTTCCAGGAAAACATAGAGAGTATCCCTCATCCGGATGATGTCGGTCACCGGATAGGGGACGGAATCAACCACCCTCCTTGTGATGTATTTCGCCTCTGTGACCTTTATTGTGTCCCGGATGACCAATGTGTCCACCTTGGGGATTTGAGGGTCTCCAGGGTCAATCCTGGCGCATCTGCGGCCAACCAGGAAACCGATGAGGATCGCAGCCGCAATCCCCATCCCGGTCAAGATATATCCACCCGGTTTCATTTGCCAAGGTAGGCCGTCAATCCTGCGACAACGGCATCGGCAATCCTCTCCTTTGTCTCCTCCCGGAGCAACCAGGCGCATTCCTCCCGGTTGTCGAAAAAGAAATTCTCCAACAGGACTGCCGGACATTTGGTCTTTGTGAGGATGTAGAAATCTACCTCCTGGTCGGAGTCACCATCGGAGAGGTCTCTCCGCATCCGTTTCTCCGGGAATGCCCTGGCAAAGGAGTCGTACATGCATTCGGCCAGGGCATCGGCCTTGGTCTTGCCAGGGGAGGTGTAGCATGACCAACCCTGGGCATACATCCAAATCCGTCCGTTCCCTGCGGCATTTGAATGGATGGAGACCAGGAGGACATTCCTCGCACCCAGGCGGTCACAGATCCGGTTGACCCTCATCGCCCTGGTACGGAGCGAGATGTCGTTGGTCTCGGTGACCACCAGGTCGGCATCAAGACCCACCGACCTCAACCTGGAGAGGACAAGGTCGGCAACCTGCCTGTTCCACAGGTATTCCAGGAATGATCCGTCCGGAGACCTCTTGCCCGGAGTATCTATCCCATGACCGGGATCAAGCAGGATTTTCATCATCCAACGCCTCTTTTACCACCTTGTGGAAATAAGGCCAGGCCATGGCCGAAAGACCCAGGTTGGTCACACCGAAAAGGATGTGGTGGTCATAGAAAAGATATGCCGTCCCACCGATCACGGCCAGGATGTAAACGCAGAGGAGCGCAAAGGCATAAAGTTTTTTGATTTCCGGTTTCATGTCTTTTGGATTTATTGGTTTTCGGTTTCATTCTCCTCGATCAGCCTCTTGAGGCCGTATTCTGCGAGTGCAGATGTCAACTTGGACACCTGCTCCCGGAGATCTGCCACCTCTTTGCGGAGGTCTGCGTTTTCCTGGAGGACATCCTCCAACCTCCGTTTGTTGTCATCGGCCAGGGACTTGTAGAATTCAAGCGATTCCTGCATGTTGGAGATGAGGTTGTTGTCAACCTCCGCATTGTATTTCTTTTTGGTGAAAAACCAGGAGGTGAATCCCGACACTATGGTGGCGATCACACCGCCAATGATTGCGATCCAGGTTTCCATGTCAATAGATGATTACATTGTCGTTTGTTTCACTATCGAAAGACTCCGGGCAGACCGATGCCACCGGGACGGAGAGTGCGACATCGCAGAAAACCCCGGCACATTCATCCATGAACCTCTGATTGAATGCCTGGAAATTGTATGACTGCTCGGAGCAGATCCCCAGGTCATCGAGTTTGCGGATGATGTTGTCCAGGGTTTGGATGCCGACCGATTGGATCTCCACCTGGTTCGACCTGTCCTCCGTCAGCCTGTCAACATAGAAGAATGTAAAGGAATATGTGATGATGCTCGACCCGATACTTGTCACATGCTCCTTTTGCAGCCAGGCAAAAACGCCATATCGGGCAGATGGGACTGCACTCAAACGAAAGATGTCGTTGCGGATAATCATGTTTATCGCAGGTTGCTGCCTTGCGACCTGCTCGATGGCGTTGATGGTTTCCAGGAGAGTCATTTGCAACATCCTCCCTTTTTAGTCCCGACATAGACTCCCGGCAGGACTTTGCCCCTCGCCCCACCCAGGAAGATTCCGCAGGTGGCTGCAGACCGGAGGTTGGCCTCGATCCGGTGGCAGCAACATTCTGTCAGTTCCGGATAATCGGATCTGTTGTCCAGGAGGAAATTCTGCAACGCCAGGCAGCATGCATCTGCCTTGCTTTGGTAATAGTATTGCATCTTGGCAATCTCATCCTGGGTCGCAACCTGGAGGTTTTCATCCTGGGTCTTGGTCACACCGAAATTCCCGATCTTGTATGAGATCTTGTTGGTCACCTCCACGATGGTCATGTATGCCAGGTAATATTGGCAATGATCCACCAGGATCTTATATACGCCATTCGCCTCCGTCTCCAGGTCATCGTTCTTGATCAGATCCTTGAGTTTGGCGAGGAGGGCATCCCCGATTATCCCCCGGAGTCCGATCTCCTGCGCCTCCCGGAGCGAGGGGAGGATATATTTGCCGGAAAGGTTGTCCGATGCGGATGTCACCGACTTGACAAACGCCTCTGATGAAAGGAGAATCTCTGCCATATCAATTCACATTGTCCTCGGTGTCTCCTCCCATTGAAAACGGCACGATGGTGAGGACACCTTTCTGTCCATAAATCTTGTCATACGCATCGCAGATCAACCTTTGGACAGGTTGGATCTGTGTCCTGTTGTAGAGTTTGAAACTCTGCTCAAACTCCTCCGTTGAAAATCCGGTGTTCGCCTCGCTTGTGAGACCGAACAGGAGGGGAATCGCCCGGAACGATGTGAAAATCTGTGTCCTGGAATGCTGCGACAATGCCTTGTATCGCTCACCGAAATCCTCGACCTTGAATTCCACGATGTCGGTTGCCGACTCCTTGTTCTTGTTCCAGGAGACCATGATGCGGCCTCCGTTCTGCGCCCCGGCAAACTTTTCGTTCAGATCCCTCTCGATCTCCTCTTTCATCTCATCACCGGGATCTCCGTTGTTGAAATTGATGATGGCCGATGAAACGAAATGGTTGTTGATGTCGGACAGGTGGAATTCATCGATCTGTCTCTCGATCTCGCAAGCCTTGACCGATGCGGCATACAAAGGGGCAGGATAAACCTGCGTATGCACATTCTTGACAAAGATGACGGAGGAGGCATGCCTGTTCCTTTCCTCATCCGAAAGGGAGTTCCAATCCAGGTTGGGGAGGTATGCCGGATAAACGACCACATCCGCACGGCCACCCTTGTTCCATTTCTCGGAGTAATAGAAAACATCTCCCTCCTTGTTTGTGCGGAGGAATCTCATGTCCAGGTAATAGACCTCTGCCACCGCCCCGGTGTAATCCCGGATGACCTGGAGGGCAAAGCCGCCATAAATCTCATAATCCTTTGCGATGTCCTTGACCTGTTCCCGGATGGTGTCTCCCCGGACATTCATCTCATTGTTTGTGTATTCCGGACGGAGGGGAATGATGCTGACATCATCTCCTGCCACATAATCGATGTTTCCGTTGATGATTGACCGCAGGGTCGGCACATTGTTGTAGAGATCCAGGAGATAGTCCGGATATGCGTTTTTCGTTCCCCATTCCACCATGTCCCTCCCGGAGATCAGTTTCTCGGTCGGGAGAATGATGTTGGTTTCGACATAGGGATCGATGGCAGCAAAGGAAAATGCGCTCCTCCTGGCTTTATTCGGTTGTGTACTGCTCATATTCGATGTCTTTGTTGTATTGTTTCTTTTCCAGGCCATCGCCAAGGATGGTCATGATCCCTGTGGAGAGGATGTTGTCACCATCGGACAGGATATATTCATATTCTCCGTCCGGAATGCCCTCCGGGAGGGAGATGTCAATGGTGTAATACCCTGCCGATGTCCCCTTGTCCGTGACCTCGGAGTCGTAGATCTCCCGGAGGTCTGTCGTATTCTTGATCTTGAGTTTCATGGCCTATACTGATATATCCTCGCCTGTCCAAATCCTCCTGCGGCCATTGCCGTCAATGTAATAAACCGGATGGTCGATCTCCACCTCCACCTCGGTGGCCGAAAACGCAACCCCAAGGAAAATGTATATCTTGCCGTCAGCAACGGAGGGCAGATCCTGGACATAGGGATTGTCCGCATCAATGATTGCAGATCCGTCCGATTGCGGAGCGCATTTGATATAGATGGGTTTCCAGGAGGTCAGAGACAATGCCGCACCTGCCCGGTTGAACGAATATCCCAGGGTTATCGGATATTGCTGCCACAGATAGGATGTTCCCGGTCTGCTACCGGAGGACAATGCCGTTGTATATGAATAATAACGGATGCTGCCAAACGGATTGATCGGTGTTTGGTTGGTGTCCCTCTTGCTTGTGGCGTTGGTGGATGTGGATGTGTTGGCCGGAACGAACTTTGTCCCATCGGCAGAGGTGAATAGCAGCCTGTAACGATAGCATGCACCACTCACCGGGAGGGACATCTTGTTGGTGCGGATCTGATGACCGATGGTGTTGTCGTTGGCGTTATAGCCATAGTACATGTCCCAACAACCGCCCTCGACCCTGGTGGAGTTGTAGATGAACAGGTAGGTGACCGCAGCAGAGAAAAGGGTCGTTACCCTGGTGGCATCCGCATTGGATGCGTAAACAGGTTTCGCACCTGTGCCGTTGATGTTCAATGTCCATCCGCTTGCGGAGGCAATGACATCGTTGCGGATGTAGGCGCAAACTCCGTTCACCAGGGTTTCCGGAAAGTTGTCCACCTGCGCCTTGATGTCGGTGGATGTGGAATCGGATGTTACATCACCGAATGGGATCGCAACCGCTTTGTTGGCAAATCCTCCTGCCGTTGGCGATCCTGCGTATGTGGTGGGGATGTCGGGAGTATTGTCCAGGAGGGAATAGTCCAATTTGTGTTCCTGGTCTATGGTGTCCTGCTTTCCCTGCAGGGCATCGTTGACCTCCTCCTTGGTGTACACATCATCCGCATCCGCTTTCCCGGCAATCATCTCTGCGATCACCACTCCCTGGGAGGCGGCCAGGACTTTCCGGTCGTTGTCCGTCTCCAGGTCATCCACGATGTCATCGGATGTCAGATATGTCACTATCGGAGCGATGCCAGGATCGACCACAGGCACACCTGTCCCGAATGACTTGGGGATGGCGATCTCCTGGGTTGTTGTGACATTCGACAGATAAATCATTTCATTCTTTTCATGTAGATATAGAAACCGGGTTTTCTGTATAACAAAGACCTGCGATCCCGGAGGGTCACAGGTCTCTGATCGGAGAGGTATGAAAGATGTCTAAAGGAGTCCGGCCACGATGGAGTCATCCACCTCATAGGGCATTTCCAGGGATTCATCCTGGAGAGTGATGGTGTACCTGTTGGCATCGCCCCTGGCAGTTCCGGTCTGTCCGTCACCTGCGGAGGCGTTGACAGGCTCATCCTTGCCCAAATACCAATAAACTCCGTTGGCATCCTTGACAATCACCGCCAGGTCACCGAGTGCAAGGGCAGTTATCTCCACCCTCTTGGTGGTCTCCATGCGGTTGAACTGCAGGAGGAGGTCGGAGGTCACATACTTGACACCGGAGGCGGCATCTATGTTGTAGGTCGATGTGAGACTCCCGGTGTTCTTGGCGAAATTGTATTTCTTGAATTTCTTGGTCGAGGCCATGGTGATGGCGGAGATCACGCCATTGGTGACGGTGACGGCAGTCACATCATCGAATGGAGCGATCAAGACCTCAACGATTCCTCCCATGTTTGAGGAGCAATCCTTGGCGAGTCCGGAAAGGGTCTGTGTGCAAGCCATGTCTGTTCTGATTTAATGGTTTTGAAAAAAGGGATGGGTGCTTTCACCCACCCCTGTGATTTCATTTGCCGACTTTGGGGCAGAATTAGTCTCCCTCCTCCTCGGTTGATTCGCATCCGCATCTCTGTGCAGGGACAGGAGCATCCTCAAAATCACCGAACACAACCCTGTCAAGGAATGCGATCTGAACGCCCATGTTGAATTCAACTGCGAGTTTCCAGGTGCGGTCATCCTTGCTCCACCAGGCATCAATCTCCTCGGAGTCGTTCTGTCCGTCCGTACCGAACACCAGGTTGCGGCCATATGTACCGATTACGACATACGATCCCGAAAGGCCGTAGGTCTTGACAACCTTGGCGTTTGTGCCAGGGATGAACACCTCATCATCCGGTGCGCCCGGATTGTAATGGTACAGGTTGAGGTTGACAAGGCTCTGAACGAAAGCACGGAAAACGGCAGGAGCGACAAAGAGTTCCGCACCGATCTCCAAGACCTCCTCCGGCAGATCGTTGTAAACTTTCATGATGCCATCATAGGCGTTCATTCCATCGATCAACGCATCGATTACACCTGTCCCGGCAGTCCTGGAGTTTGCG
>JAZKZU010000183.1:0-1818 GCA_045612825.1 Eubacteriales bacterium | reverse complement strand
GATTAAGTAGCTGACCCAATATTCCAGCCCTGCCAATTCGTTGTGCAAGGTAAAGGCGCCGATCTGAATGATGCCGGCGCTGATGGAAAATACAACAAATTTAACAACTCGCCAAAATTCCTTCATAGTATCACCACAGTTTCTTAAACAGTTCGACCAGCTCGGGTTTGGAGGGCATACGGGGGTTGGTATCGGTGCAGGAGTCCTCCAAGGCGGCGTGGGCCATGTCCTCGCACTGGGATTCGTACTGTTCTTTGGTCACATTCGTCAGCACGTCACGCAGGCGGGTGGGGATGCCCATTTCCTCGCTGCAGAAGCGCAGGTAGTTGCACAGCGAATGGACGGTCATGACCTGATTGGCGCCGTGCAGTCCCAATAGGCGGGCGATGGTGCAATAGCGTTCGGCGCAGGGGGCATAGACCTCGCTGTTTCTGGTAATATTGGTGATACCGGTATTATACTCGATAACAAAGGGCAACAGGATGGCGTTGGCACGGCCGTGGGGCACATGGAAGTGGGCGCCCAGCTGGTGCGCCATGCCGTGGTTAAGACCCAAGGATGCCGAATTAAAGGCAAGGCCGGCAATAGTAGCGGCGACGTGCATTTTATGGCGGGCGTGGGTATCGTTGTTATTGGAATAGGAACGGAACAGAAACTGTCCGGTAATCTCGATAGCCTTTTCGGCCAGTGCCGAGGAGAATTCGTTATGCTTGGTGCTGACGTAAGCCTCGATGGCGTGGGTCAGCACGTCCATACCGGTATCGGCGGTGATGGACGGGGGCACGCTTTTTACCAAAACGGCGTCCAGAATGGCCTCATCGGGGGTCATATCGTCCGAGATGAGGGTTTCCTTGACCTGAGTTTGGGCGTTGGTAATAATAGAAAAAGAAGTAACCTCGCTGCCGGTGCCGCTGGTGGTGGGAATGGCAATCAGATAGATTTTCTTATCGGGTGCCATGTGGGCGGCTACTTTACGGACGGCTTTAGCCAGATCGAGGGCGCTGCCGCCGCCGACGGCGATGATGCAATCGCAATCGGATGCACGGAAACAGCTCACGCCGTGCCGGACGGCCTCGATGGGGGGATCGGGCATGACGTCGGTAAAGAGGATATACTCGATAGCGCCGCGCTTGAGGGGTTTTAGGATATGACGGATCAGGTCGCCCTGCACCACGAAGGGGTCGGCGACGATGAATACCTTTTTATAGGGGATATCGGCCAGACGGGCCAGCGAGTCTTCCCCGAAATAGATGTCGGTTAATACCTGAAACTTGTCCACGGGTATATCCTTTCCTGATAGTATTACCAGTGTATCACGATTTGGCGGCGGTGTCAAACAGATTAAAAAAAAACACACCGTTTGGGAGGGGGTGTAAGCGATTTTAATGAAAAATGAAGCATTTGCTTGCGCAAATATGAAGCGGCTCCGCCATGAAGCGAAGCGTTCTCATGTGCCGTAGGCACACTTCATTAGCGTCAGCGTCTTCATAGCCGAAGGCTGCTTCATATTCCCGCAAGGGAACGCTTCATTCCACCAAACAAAAAAGAGTTGCCTAAGCAACTCTTTTTTCGTTTGGTGGAGCATAGCGGTACGACTCGCTTCGCTCGCATGCATAAGTTCCACCGACCAATCGCACTTCGTTCCCACTCGTGCTCTTGGGGTGTCACTTATCGAACCGGCGGTTCTCGTCCGCACGATGTTTTGCGAAAAAATATAGACACCCAAACGGGTGTCTTTATTTGTTTGGTGGAGCATAGCGGTACGACTCGCTTCGCTCGCATGCATAAGTTCCACCGACCAATCGCACTTCGTTCCCA
>JAZKZU010000182.1:0-2670 GCA_045612825.1 Eubacteriales bacterium | reverse complement strand
AGAGAGGAATTGCTATGAGCCGACTCCAATTGCGCACCCCCAGCCAATCCGAGGCTTTGGTGGACAATCTGTATCAGGCCATGCAGCGGCGCATCGCCGCCGATCCCCCCGGCATCTGTCCGGTGGACATGGCGCTACAATTTCTGAACCTATGCCACGCCCAATCCTGCGGCAAATGTACCCCCTGCCGGATCGGGCTGGGTTCCCTTTCTGCCCTGCTGACGCAGGTGGTTGACGGGCAGGCCGATGCTTCTACCTTAGATTGCATCCGCACCACCGCCCGCACCATCGTATCGACGGCTGACTGCGCCATCGGTATTCACGCCGCACAGTTGGTACTGGATGGGGTGACGGCCTTTGAGGACGATTATCTGTCCCACATTCAGAATAACCGTTGTTTAGGTTCGATGCAAGAGCCGGTGCCTTGCGTATCCCTCTGCCCTGCCCATGTGGATATCCCCGGTTATATCGGGCTGATTGCCGAGGGGCGGCTGGCCGATGCGATGAAACTCATCCGCAAGGACAATCCGTGGCCGATTGCCTGCGCCTATATCTGCGAGCATCCCTGCGAGGCTCGTTGCCGCCGCACCATGATGGATAGCCCGATGAACATTCGTGGGCTGAAGAAATATGCCGTTAACAATGCAGGAACTGTGGAAAATCCGCCCTGTGCCCCTGCTACGGGCAAGACGGTGGCGGTGGTTGGCGGTGGTCCTGCCGGCTTGACGGCGGCCTATTATCTGACCTTGATGGGACACACGGTAACGGTGTATGAGCGCCACCAGAAACTGGGCGGCATGCTCCGCTACGGGATTCCCTCTTACCGCTTCCCCCGCGAAAAGATCGATGAGGAGATTGCCAACATCCTGTCGGTGGGCATTACGGTACATACGGGTGTGGATATCGGCAAGGATATTACCCTTAAACAGCTTCGTGAGCAGTACGATGCGCTGTACCTAGCCATCGGCGCTCAGGGCGATAAGAAGACGGGCATGGACGGCGAGGATAGCCTTGGTGTCATGTCGGCCGTAGAGATGCTCTGTCGCATCGGTGATGGCGAGATGCCTGATTTTGCGGGCAAGAACGTCGTTATCATCGGTGGCGGCAACGTGGCCATGGACGTAACCCGTACCTCGGTGCGTTTGGGCGCCAAGAAGGTGACCTGCGTATACCGCCGCCGTCAAGAGGATATGACGGCGTTGCCCGAGGAAGTCGAGGGTGCGCTGGCCGAGGGCGCTGAAATCCTGCAACTGCAAGCCCCCGTTCGCATTGAAGCGGATGAGAACGGCAAGGCGGTGGCGCTTTGGACTCAGCCGCAGATTATCGGGCCGGTTGACCGTGTTTACCGTCCCCGTCCTATGAAAGCCGATCTGCCCGAGAAGCGGATCGAGGCGGATATCATCGTGCTGGCCATTGGTCAGGGCGTAGAGGATATCGGCTATGAAGAGATGAACATTGCCACCAAGTGGGGCAATATTATAACCAAGGATGATGCTTCTCTGCCCGAGCAGGACGGCATCTTCTCGGGTGGCGACTGCGCCACCGGTCCGGCTACCGCCATCAAGGCCATTGCGGCCGGCAAGGTAGCGGCGGCGAATATTGACGAGTATCTCGGCTTCCATCATGAGATCGGCGCCGATGTGGAGATTCCCGCACCCAAGCTTACCAACAGGCAGGCGCACGGCCGTGTCAATCTGCTTGAGCGGGAAGCGAACGATCGCAAGAACGATTTTGTTTGCATTGAATGTGAAATGACCGATCAGGAAGCGGCGGTAGAATCCTCTCGCTGCCTGCGGTGTGATTATTTCGGCTACGGCTGTTTTAAGGGAGGGAGAAATACGAAATGGTAAATCTGACGATAGATAAGAAGGCCGTTTGCGTGACTCCCAACACCACCATTCTGGCCGCTGCCGCATCAATCGGCATCACCGTTCCGACCCTCTGCTACCTCAAGGACATCAACGAGATCGGCGCCTGCCGCATCTGCGTGGTGGAGGTTGAGGGGCATGACAATCTGGTAGCCGCTTGCAACACCTTGGTGGAAGAGGGCATGGTGGTTGCCACCAACACCCCTCGTGTTAAGCAGGCTCGCAAGATCAATTTGCAGATGATTCTCTCCCAGCACGATAGCCATTGCCCCACCTGCGTGCGCAACGGCAACTGCACCCTGCAGACGCTGGCTATGGAGAATAATCTGACCGATATTCCCTACCCCAAGCAGGTGCCGAGCAAGCCTTGGCCGAGCGCGCGGGTTTTGATCCGTGAGGAGAGCAAGTGCATCAAGTGTATGCGCTGTGTTCAGGTTTGCGATAAGATTCAAGGGATGCACGTATGGGATGTGGTTGGCACGGGCAGCCGCACCACCGTTGGCGTGGCCGACGGGCGCACCTTTGAAGAGTCGGGCTGCACTCTGTGCGGTCAGTGTATTACCCACTGTCCCGTGGGGGCACTGAGCGAGCGGGACGACACGGCTACGGTATTGGATAAATTGGCCGACCCGAAGGTGACGACGGTGGTACAGGTCGCTCCTGCGGTGCGTGCCGCTTGGGCGGAGAAACTGGGTCTTTCGGCCGAGCTGGCCACGACGGGCCGGATGGTTACCGCCCTTAAGCGTTTGGGCTTTGACTATGTATTTGACACCAATTTTGCCGCCGACCTGACCATTATGGA
>JAZKZU010000181.1:0-3800 GCA_045612825.1 Eubacteriales bacterium | reverse complement strand
CATTTCGGTACCCACGTAGGTGGCAATGTTCACGGCAAACGGACCGGGGGTGCTTTCGGCAATGGCAATGAAATTGACCAGCGCCTCACCCGTCAGCCACCCATGGGAGATGACCGCATCCTGAATCAGCGGAATCATGGCATAGCCGCCGCCGAAAGTAAATAATCCAATCTGGAAGAAGGCCCAGAACAGTTCTAAGAAAATCATTTCTTGGCCCTCCTCTCCAAAATCAGCGAGGACACAATGCCAACAACCGCCGCCCCGATGATGATAAACAGTACGTTAATATCAAACAGAGCCGATATGAGAAAAGCGGCCGCCGCAATGCCGTAGGCCAGCACCGTTTTCGGGCACTTTTTGGCCATCGTCCACAGCGATTTGAGAATCAGCGCCAGCAC
This sequence comes from Eubacteriales bacterium, assembly GCA_045612825.1. GTDB lineage: Bacteria > Bacillota > Clostridia > Oscillospirales > UMGS1783 > CAKSHC01. The sequence goes on along the minus strand of JAZKZU010000181.1, from coordinate 3,402 downwards.
GCCCGCCCGAATACCGAAAAAGGCGTACCGCACCGCATCCACCTCTAAGAAGTTGCGCAGAACAAAGGCAATCAGGGTGATGATGAGGTAAGAGGGAAGTACCACGCCCAGCGTAGCACAGGCCGAGCCCCAGAATCCCGCTACCCGACTGCCGATAAAGGTGGCCGAGTTAATGGCAATCGGACCGGGGGTGCTTTCGGCAATGGCCAGTATTTCCAGAATGTCATCCTCACTCGCCCAGCCGTGCTTTTCCACCACCTCACGCTGGATGAGGGGGATCATGGCATAGCCGCCGCCGAAGGTAAATCCGCCGATTTTAAAAAAGGTGGAAAACAAGGTCCACAATTTTTTGGCCTTCATAATATCTCCTAAGGAAAAAGCGCCGAGAACGGCGCTTTTATCATTTAATATTTTGCCTTTCCATTCACAACCTGCTCAAAATCAATAGCGCCAAGCCGTTTGCGAAGATCCTCGGCCATGTCGATAAAGACATGACGTACGGGGCAGGGAAGCCCCTGCTTAACATCGGGATGGCCGCACTCGTAATCTTCGCAAGTGCAGCGGTTAACCGGAATTTCGCCCTCAATCGCCTTAATTACATCGTACATCGAGATGTCCTTGGGCGCTTTGGCCAGCATATATCCGCCCGATTTTCCCTTGTAGGAACGGACGATACCCGCCAGCAGGAGCTTGCGCAGGATTTTGAGGGTGAACCGCAACGATACCCCAATGCGCTCGGAAAGGGTGGGTGCATCGGTTTTAATATTGTTGCAGGAAAAGACGTAGACGATTCGCAATGCGTAATCGGCTTCGAGCGTAATATTCATGAATTACTCAGCCTTGAATCCGGCAGCCTTGCCGGAAGAGCCGAACAGGCGCATCTTCTTCTTAACAACCTCTACGATGGCGGCACGGGCCGGACCGCAATAGTTGCGGGGATCGAACTGCTCAGGATCTTCAGCAAAGACCTTCTTGATACCCTCGGTGTTGGCCACACGCAGGTCGGTATCAATGTTGATCTTGCAGATACCCAGAGAGATAGCCTTCTTGATCTGCTCCTCGGAAACGCCGGAAGCGCCGTGCAGAACCAGAGGCACGGAAACGGCCTTGCGGATCTCGGCCAAGCGGTCAAAGTCGAGCTTAGGCTCGCCCTTGTACTTGCCGTGAGCCGTACCGATGGCAACGGCCAGAGAGTCAACGCCACTCTTCTCTACCAGATAGGCGGCCTCTTCGGGATTGGTGTAAACGGCATCCTTCTCGTCAACCTGAACGTCATCTTCGATGCCGACCAGCTTGCCAAGCTCTGCCTCAACCGAAACGCCAACCGCATGAGCGGGAGCGCACACGCTCTTGATCAGGGCAATGTTTTCTTCGATGGGCTTGGAAGAGCCATCGATCATAACGTTGGTCCAGCCATGGCGCAGGCAGTTCATGGTAGTTTCATATTTGAGACCGTGATCCAGATTCAGCACAACAGGAACGCTGGCCTTGGAAGCGGCTACCTTGAACATAGCCGAAAGGTAATCAATACCCGCATAGCGGATAGCACCCTCCGAGGTCTGCACGATAACAGGGGACTGTTCCTCTTCTGCGGCCTGAATGATGGCCTGCAAAAATTCCATGTTGTTGAAGTTGAAGGCACCGCAGGCATAACCACGGCGCTGGGCGTCCAGCAGGACAGACTTACCAGATACGATCATTATAAATTCCTCCGTTAAAATATGTTATTTCCGAATAAATATTATACCTTATCAGGATAGTTTAATCAAGTGTTTTTTCGGCAATTCGAGCCATTCGACGCAGGTTTTCTGCGTTTTTGCGTTTTTGCAGGTAGAAACGGTCGAAACCCAGATAGAAAAGCACCGCTACCGCTGCGATTCCTGCGACACCAAACCCTGTCGAGAGCCCCGGTGTGCGGAAGGTGAAAGCGATTTCATTGATGCCATCCTCGCAAACGACGGCCATAAACCCAAGATTGACACGTACAATCTCGGCAGGCTTGCCGTTTACCGTCGCCGTCCAGCCCTCCTCATAGGGTACCGAGAAAAAGACGGCCTGCCGTCCCTGCCCCTCAAAGGTGCAGGTAAACCCGTTTTTAGTATAGGTGAAATTCTTGGCCGTGTTTTCCCGCCGAGCCGCCACCACTACGGGCAAATCCATCATATCGACCGTCAGCATAGGGTCTTCCACCTGCTCCATAAAGGAGAGGGACTGCGCCTGCGCATCCTCCACCACAAGGGTGTTGAGCATCAGATAGGCACGGGATGTTTTGGCAAAATTCTCCTCCAACTGGCTGCGGGTGATGAAATTGTCGTAGGTAAAGCCCATCGGAATATGATAGTCAAAGGTGTAAACGCGGTTGCCGTTATCTTCATGGGAATAGGTGTAGTTTGGATATTCGTTCTCTACCGTTGAGTCCCCGTCGATCAGATAGCGCACGCTCAGCAGAGCGTGCAGGGGATCGTTGCTTAGTTGCGGCTCGGTGTTCACGTCCCGCTTTTGCCCGATGTTATGGTAGAAATCGAAGATTGAGCCGGGCACTACCGAATGAAAGGCACGGACAGTCGGCATATTCCAGTACATGCCCGCATTGGTTTCGGTGTTTACCGTGTCGATGCGCTCGCCGTCCTGCAAAACGGTGGTCATGTTCTCCCGCCCCTTGATGTTGCGCTCTACGTACTGGGCATGATTGGTAATGGAGGACGAGCCCTTGGAAACCCCTACGTAAAACAGCCCGAACAACAGGGTGAAACAGACTAAGATTACGCCGAGCATAGGGGTGATGCTCTCCTTGTTCTTGTGGGCGTACCGAAGTAAGAAAAAGACAAGAATCAGCCCCGTTACCGCAATGGCAATGTGCGCATAGAGCAAGGGCAGATTGGGAACTAAGCCTAAACTCTCGGTTTTCTTGTTATAGATGAGGGCTTGCGGTACACAAAGCCCTAAGGAAATGAGCGCCGTAATGCCGATGCCCCATTTCCATTCTTTCCAACTGCATTCCTCTACCGCTTTCATGGTGATGAGCGCCAGTATGAGCACAAAGGCAAAGAACCAACGGGTGTAAAAGTTGTTGGAAAAGAGCTGGAACATCGAGTTGAGGATGGGAACAAAGGCCATCACGAATAAGATGACGCACAGATGGGAGAAAAAGTCCCTCGGCCGCCGCCGCAGCCATGTCATCGCGCCCGTAAAGCCAAACAAGGGCAGCCATGCCGTGACCGAACTCCATTTCGCCCCTGCATCGGGGAAAACATTGGGGGAGGAGCAGATTTCGGGTGGCAGGAAAAAGGCCTGCAAAATCTGATAGGGGCGCTGCACTTCATAGTAGGTGATCCACGCCCAACCCTCAAGATGGGCGGAGGCACGGTCGATCTGCAGGGTAGTCAGCACGGCAGGCAATAC
>JAZKZU010000180.1:0-3243 GCA_045612825.1 Eubacteriales bacterium | reverse complement strand
CAAGAACGAGCCCAGCATCAGGGATTCGGCCATCGTTGAGCAAGCCCCGTACAACCCGAAGAAAGCCCGTCCGCTTTCCCGCAAGCCGAAACTGCTGCCGATGCACTGATTGAGCAGGTCACCCGCCAAAATATAGTCTATATCATTGGCCGACAGATTGGCCTTATTGAGGGCGCACAGATACACCTCTCTCTGCATCTTACTCTCGGCTTTTTCCCAGCTTTCTTCGCCGAAGCGGTCGTCCTCCAGCAGTATATCAAAACAGCCGCCCAGCGGCCCGTCTTCCTCTTTTACTCCGCCGATGGCGGCCGACGTTTCCACGGTCACAGGCTCTGAAAGGGTGACCGTCCAACCATTGCGTTTTGGCATAATTCTCCGTCCTTTTTTCAAAATTTTCTGCATTTATTATGTGATTTTTACTTAAAAATATGCTGTTTTTGCCCCAAAAACAACGAAAAACCCGCCGAAAATCGACGGGTTTTGCCTTAAAAAACTTGAAAAAACCAATAAATGAGCCCGTAAATGACGCTAGCGACAATGCCGTAGACGATGACCGGACCGGCGATAACAAACATCTTGGCCGCCACGCCAAGCACCAGCCCTTCCGTCTTGAACTCCATGGCGGGCGAGACCACCGAGTTGGCAAAGCCGCTGATGGGCACTACACTGCCGGCACCCGCATATTTGGCCAGTTTATCATACCATCCAAGCCCCGTAAATAAAGCACCCAAAAAGACGATGGTGCAGGAGGCGATGGTGTAGCCCATTTTCTTTTCAAAGCCTTGCGCCGCAATAAAATTGGCAATCAACTGCCCGATCACGCAAATGCCGCCGCCGACCAGAAATGCCAAGATGCAATTTTTCCAAGTCGGTGAGGACGGCGTTTTGCTTTTTGCCAGTTTATCATAACTTTTTCTATCCATAAAAAAATCCTCTCCTCTACCGTTAGTATGAGAGGAAAGGATGGAAATATACAATTTTAATCGAAAGCCAAGCCAAAATAGGACGGCTTTGGCATCTCCTCGAAAAAGAGCCCCATGGCAAACGGAGTATTTCCGCTTGGCACTCGAAATTCGCCCGAGGCACACCCCAGCGCACCGACAATGGCCGACGCCTTTTCGGTATTGCCCAATAACTCCAGCCCGATCAGCCGATCTCCCTCTTTGCGGGCAGTCAGTACAAAGTCGCTACCTCGGTAAAACTGCGCCTGTTTCTCCAAAAAATCGAGATTTTCACCCTCTTGGATCACACCGCCCTGCGGCAACCATTGACGACGAAGTACGGCATACTCCCTCTTATCAATAGGAATACAATCCGTGAAGCCCTGCGCCGTGACCGACAACTGCCCGACACAGGTACAGAGTTCATACCCCATATCGGCATACAGCCTAACCAGTTCCTTACTGCCCGGCACAAGCAATGCCCCTGCATACCCTTGCGCCTGCAACAGCTGATGGGTATGTTCCATCAACCGATGGCACAGACCTTGGCCTCGGTAAGCTTTCGCGGTGGCCACGGCATAGATATAGGCGATTTTCTTCTCGGCATATTCACTGTTAAACCAATAGAGGGCGGCGACTGTTTTGCCGTCGATCTCTATATGGTTGGTGCGTTCGTCGGCATAGGCGGTTGCCGAGAAGATATCCAGAAACGCATCGGTATCGCCAAAGGCCTCTTTCCAGAGGGTGCGCCGATCAATATTCATAGCAATCCTCCAACAGACAGGCCCATTGTTTTTCGACCATGTGATGGGGGTTATAGCTGAGTTTGGCCTTGCGCAATCCCTCGATACCCAGATCCTCCTCACGATTGAGGAAGCGGATTTGGGGTTGTGTTTCACGGACATAGCGGGCAAAATAGCAGTTGATGGCGGCATAGGCGCCGTCGACATCCCATCTTGCCTTTTCAAACTGGACATCCACCGTATCGTCGGACAGTTTACTGCCCATGGTGATGGCCAGTACACGGTCGCCGTCCCGCAACATCAGACCCAGCATGCCCAGTTCCTCGAAATGGCGCATGGTCTTGGACAGCGCCGCCTTTTCCATGTGAAAGTCGCTCTGCGGATTTTCGGCCGTACGATCGGCGTACCATTGGGTAATCATGCCCTCAACCAAGGCCATATTCTCCTTGGTGATCGGCTCGGCAACACAATCGGGGCAGGCGGCCTCGAAGCGGTGAAGATGGTTGCGTTTTTGATGATATTTTCTGCCTTTCAGGTCGGCCAGATCGTCAATATCATAGACATAATCATGAGCATCCCGATCGTGATGAATCCGAAACCGATTGGGATATAATTGTTCCAACTCCTGCCGATCCTGCTCGCAAAGCCCGACCAAGCGACAGGCGATGCCGCGTGCCTTGGCGTCGGCCATGATGGCATCCAACACCGCTTTCTTATCGCCGCATCCCGCCGGAAAAGGGTAGACACTACGGCGATTGAACTGCGAAAAGATGACCAAGTGATCGGCCACGATGGCGGCGCTTTGCCGTCCCCATGCGTACAAATTCGCAAAGGAGTAGCCACAGCCACGCTCACGGCCGTCCTGCAGGTAGGACTCAAACTGTTCCTTTTTATCTATGGTTATGGGGGTAAAGTCAATCATTTTTCTAACTCCTTGACTTTTGTTCTGATTCCATTATAAAAAGGTTGTCGAATTTTGTCAATCAGATCCGTGTATCCCACAGCCCGCAAAAACTGTCGATGGGGTCTTTCCCCTTAAAGGCTGACGGGCCTTGCAACAGACACTCGACCAAGGCGTCCAGCGTATCGGGCTTAGCGTCGTAGGCATTGATATAGGTGCGAAGCTGCGGCACGTCGGCCAGCATGGTGGGGGCATTGACACTAATGCCGACAACGGGAATTTCGAACACATACCACGGGATCTCGCCGCCGCCTTTGGACATGCCGAAGCTGGGCCGTCCGTTTGCCACGTCAAACAGGGTAATGACCAAGTCTTGTTCCCTCTTAAAATCGGCGATGGCATTTTTGCCTGCGAAATAGAGGTTGAGCGTGGGCTTTTCGCCGTTGGCGGCCATCTGCTTTATTTTATCAACGGGGCTGACATAGATAAAGGCATCAAATCCTTTTTCTGTCAGACGATCCCGCAACTGTTCGGCGGCCGACTTTTTCTTCTGTCCCTCTCCGGCCAGCATACCGATCAGCAGATCCATCGCCCCTGCCGCACCCTTGATGGGTACGATCATGATACGCCGATATTTCTGCGGGGTCAGCGGCAAGAC
>JAZKZU010000179.1:0-1115 GCA_045612825.1 Eubacteriales bacterium | reverse complement strand
CGGTGACGATACCGGGGTGGGACAGATCGAGGACAAAATCGGAAGATATGGCACGAAGGCTTTGCAGGGCCAGCGTGACCACCTCGCCCACGCAGGTTTCATCAATATCGCCGATACATTCCAGCCCCACCTGCATAATCTCACGGTAATTGCGGCCGGCGCCGGCGACACGGTAGACGTTTTCATTATAATAGAGCTTCTCTACCTTGCCGGCCTCGTCCTTACTGTTTTTGATGATGGACAAGGTAACGTCGGGTTTGAGCGCCATCAATTTCCCGTTGACATCGGTAAAGGTGATGACATGATCGGATATGAGAAAATCTTTATTGCGCACATACAGATCGTACGGCTCAAACTTACTCATTTTATATAAGGAATAGCCGAAGCGATCATAGATGGCACGCAGGGTAAAGATGATCTTTTCTTCATTGGTTAAAATCAAATTCTGGATTTTCATTTCTTCTCCTGCTCACGGTACATTTTATCTAAGGCATCCCGATACCCGCCGCTGCGGTAATTGAGGCATTTGCTGACACGGCTGATGGTGGCGGTGCTGACCCCGATCTGCTGGCTGATGGTTTGATAATTAACCCCTTCATCCAGCAAAACGGCGGTATCCAACCGCTGTGCCATATCCTGCACCTCATGCACAGTGCAGATATCTTCAAAAAATCGATAACACTCTTCCACCGATTCCAGTTGCAAGATCACCTCGAACAACCGATCAATGGACTGCGAACGTAAAGTAGCCATACGGTACCCCTTTTTTCGGTATTTGCTCAACATTTTAGCACTTTATCTTGATAAAGTCAATAGAAAAAAGGAGAAAATTACTTTCTCCTTTCGATTTCTGTGACATATACGGTATTTTTTTTCACAAAGAAGCGGATATCCCAGTCGGCAAAGGCCATGCTGTACCGCCGCTCGTCCTCCTGATAGGCGGGGCGGGGGTCTTGCGCCAGACAGTCGATCGCCGCCTGCCGCTTCTCTTGGGGCAGGATATGGAGCAGGTCTTCAGGGAACTCGACCGCCAATGTGTAATCCTCAAAATCGGCGGCATATCCGCCCACGGCATCAGGTACCGAATCGGCAAAGGGCAGGTAGGGTTTAATATC
>JAZKZU010000178.1:0-1333 GCA_045612825.1 Eubacteriales bacterium | reverse complement strand
AGCGAAGCCGAAACGCCCCCCTTTGAAATTGTGGAAGATTGCAATACCAACGAAACCACCCGTCTGAAGTATCGGTATCTTGACCTGCGCCGTCCCGATCTTCAGTGCAACATCATGCTGCGTCACCGTGTCGGCAAGATCGCCCGTGATTTCTATGACAGCGAAGGGTTTTTGGAGATTGAAACCCCCATGCTCATCCGCTCCACGCCCGAGGGCGCTCGTGACTATATCGTGCCTTCCCGTGTCCGTCCGGGTAGTTTCTATGCCCTGCCCCAGTCGCCCCAGCTGTATAAGCAGTTGCTGATGCTGGCGGGGTATGACCGCTACGTGCAGATCGCCCGTTGCTTCCGTGACGAGGATCTGCGTGCCGACCGTCAGCCCGAATTCACCCAGATCGACTTGGAAATGTCCTTCGTCAATGAGGACGACGTGATGGGCGTTAACGAGCGCTTCATCCAAAAAGTGTTCAAGGAAGCCATCGGCGTGGACGTGGCTCTGCCCTTGCGCCGCATGACCTGGCGTGAAGCCATGGACCGCTTCGGTTCCGACAAGCCCGACCTGCGCTTTGGCTTTGAACTCAAAGACCTCTCCGCCATTGCCAAGACCTGCGGATTTAAGGTCTTTGCCGATGCGGTGGAAGCGGGCGGCAGTGTGCGTGCCATCAACATTAACGGCTTTGCCGATAAATTCCCCCGCCGTGAGATCGACTCTCTCACCGAATTTGCCAAGACCTACCGCGCCAAAGGCGTGGCGTTCTATAAGAGCCTGAACGGCGAAGTGTCGTCCTCCTTTGCCAAGTTTATGACCGACGAGGAAATGACCGCCGTCAAAGCGGCTGTCGATTTCAAGGACGGCGACCTGCTGTTGGTGGTGGCCGATGCCGACGAGCGTGTCGTTTTCGATTCTCTCGGCGCTCTGCGTTGCGAAATTGCCGACCGTCTGGGGTTGACCAACAAGGATCAGTACGAATTTTTGTGGGTAACCGAGTTCCCGCAGTTTGAATATGACGATGAATCGGGCCGCTACAAGGCCATGCACCATCCCTTCACCGCTCCCATGGACGAGGATATTCAGTATCTCGAGTCCGATCCGGGCAAGGTACGCGCAAAGGCCTATGATATCGTGCTCAACGGCGTGGAATTGGGCGGCGGCTCGTTGCGTATCTACGACCGTGACCTGCAAAACCGCATGTTCAAGGCTCTCGGCCTTACAGACGAAGAGTGCCAGGAGAAGTTCGGATTCCTGATCGAAGCGTTCAAATACGGAGCACCACCTCATGCAGGAATGGCTCCTGGAATTGATAGAATGTTAATGTTACTATTAGATGAAACTA
>JAZKZU010000177.1:0-1983 GCA_045612825.1 Eubacteriales bacterium | reverse complement strand
TGGTGTCGGGCGGATTTGCTTCTCATGTGGCGGCCGTCACGTCTTCCCATTTTGCAACGGCCGAGCGGCAGTTTCGCAATCCGTTGGAGTACGGCGGTCAGCGTACCCCGTCGGCGCAGTGGACGGCCACGGCGGCCGGTTGCGCCATCTTGGGGAGTGAGCCTAAAGTTGGAGCGGCGCAGATTACCAAATTAACGGCCGGACGTATTGTGGATTTAGGCATTAAGGATGCCAACAATATGGGAGCGGCCATGGCCCCTGCGGCGGCCGATACTTTACAGCATTTCTTTGAAGATACGCAGACGACACCGCAGGATTACGACTTGATCGTGACGGGTGACCTGGGCAAGGTCGGCTATGATATTTTAGTGGATCTGATGGGGCGTAACGGGTATAACATGGGGGACACCTATACCGATTGCGGCCTGCTGATCTATGACAGAGAGCGGCAGGACGTACACGCCGGCGGATCGGGATGCGGTTGCAGCGCTTCGGTACTGTGCGGGCATATCCTGCCTCAAATGCAAAAGGGGATTTATAACCGTATTTTATTCTGCGCTACGGGTGCGCTGATGAGTACGACCAGTTCGCAACAGGGGGAGAGCATCCCCGGTATTTGTCATCTGCTGGAAATGGTGAGGGGAGAATAAGATGGAGTTTTTACGAGCCTTTTTGACGGGCGGTGTTTTGTGTGTTATTGCCCAGTTGTTAATCGATTTTACCAAGCTGACCCCCGCACGGATCTTGGTATCGTACGTGGTGGCGGGTGTTGGCTTGACGGCTATCGGCGTATACGATAAGGTGGTCGCCTTTGGCGGGGCGGGGGCTACCGTGCCGCTGACGGGCTTTGGCTACGTGCTGGCCAACGGCGTGAAAGAGGCGGTGAATGCCAACGGAATTATGGGGGTTATCACCGGCGGGCTGACGGCGGCGGGCGCCGGCATTACGACCGTTATCGTATTCGGCTATTTATTTGCCTTGATTTTCAAAAGTTCGGGAAAGTGATTGAAGATTGCTTTCGTTCGTGATATACTAATAGAAAAAATCAGGAGAATTAATATGGTTACAGTAGGAATGAAAGCATTACAAAAAGAAACGGTGACTGAGCAAAACACGGCTCGGATGTTGGGTAGCGGTGGTTTGGATGTGTTTGCCACTCCGGCGATGTTGCTGTTGATGGAGAAAACCTGCTATCTGTGCGTGCAGGATTCTTTGGAACATGGGCAGTCTACGGTGGGTACCATGGTGAATATTACGCATGAGAGTGCTACACCCTTGGATGGGCAGGTGGTATGCACCTGTGAACTGACGGCCATCAACGGACGGGAACTGACCTTTGCCGTCGAATGTCGGGATCAGGCAGGCATCATCGGGCGGGGCGAGCATAAGCGCTTTATCATTGACGTAGACCGCTTTATGGAGCGTGCCAACCGTAAAAAAAATAATGTTTAATTTCTGTGGCATTTTCTTAAAAGATATGCTATAATATAAGTTAAGCATTTTTGAGGAGGCGTGTCATGAGTTACATAGAAGCGATCGTGTTGGGATTGGTACAGGGATTGTGTGAGTTTTTGCCGGTATCCAGTTCGGGACATTTGGTGATTTTTCAAAATTTATTCGGGCTTTCGGAAAACGCATCCGAGAACCAGTTGATTGTCGTGTTGCTTCATGTGGCAACTCTGGTTGCCGTTGTGGTGGCTTTCCATGGGTTGATCTGGCGGCTAATCTGTGCGGCAGGTCGTATTGTGCGTAACATCTTTACGGGTAAGTTTTCATGGAAGACGATACAGGCGGATGAGAAATTATTGATTTTGATGATTCTCTCTACCTGTTTGCTCATTCCCTTTGTGCTTATATCCGATCAGATCGAGGCGCTTTTCTCCTCCTTGTTATTGGTGGGCGTGGCGTTGTTGGTTACGGCATTTTTGCTGACGCTGGCCGATTACATGACCCGCAAATACGCCAAGAACGGCCGAGTAGGCA
>JAZKZU010000176.1:0-5031 GCA_045612825.1 Eubacteriales bacterium | reverse complement strand
CCCGTCATTTTTCCGTAAAAGAGGTATTTTCCGCCCATTTTCAGGGCTTGGGCGGCGAAGCGGCGGTTGAAAAAGACAATATCAAACTGCCCCGTTTGGTCGGCCGCCGTGGCCTTATAGACCTCCATGCCGGGGCGTATTTTTACGCTACGGGCAGGGGAAATGACGGTGGCGATGACGGCCGCCGTTTCGTGAAAAAAGACCTCGCAGACGCACTTGGGCGCTGTGAGGTCTAAGTACCGACGGGGAAAGAAATGGAGCAGATCGTAGACGGACGAAAGGCCGAGCTTGGCAAAGAGCTCGGCACGTTTCGGCCCTACGGATTTTACATAGCACAGATCGTCCTGCAGGTTCATCAGGCTTTATGCCACTTCACGCCCTGCGGCGTATCTTCCAGCACGACGCCACGGGCTTTGAGGTCGTCACGAATGCGGTCGGCCGTGGCAAAGTCACGGGCTTTACGAGCCGCCTGCCGCTCCTCGATCAGCGCTTCGATCTCGGCATCGAGGGTGACCTCTTCGACCTTGACATTAAGCGGCTGATCCAGATTGAGCGCCAACACCTCGTCGCACTCCAAAATCAGATCGTAGATCTTCTGGTTCTTGGCCTCGAACCGAGCCATGTTCCAGACCACACCCAGAGCCTTGGGGATGTTCAGGTCGTCGAAGATGGCCTCGTTAAATTCATTACGGAAGTTTTCGATGGTTTCATCGGACACCGCATCGGTCGCACCCTTGTGGCGGGCGGTGGTGTTCTTGAGGTTTTCGAGGGATTTCTGCGCCGCTTTCATGCCGTCCCACGTGAAGTTGAGCTTGGAGCGGTAGTGGGCGTTGAGGCAGAAATAGCGGAAGGAGAGGGGATCGTAGCCCTCGTCGATGAGCTGGTCGATGGTATAGGTATTGCGCAGAGATTTGCTCATCTTACCGCCGTTAACTAACATGAATTCACTATGCATCCAGGTATCGGCGGCGGGGTGGCCGAGCAGGCCTTCCGACTGGGCAATTTCGTTTTCGTGGTGGATGGGAATATGATCGACACCGCCGGTATGGATATCAAACTGCTCACCCAGATACCGCAGACCCATGGCCGAGCACTCGATGTGCCAGCCGGGGAAGCCCATGCCCCACGGGGAGGGCCACTGCATGATATGGTTGGGCTCAGCCTTTTTCCACAGGGCAAAGTCGGCCGGATGGCGTTTCTCGTCGTTAACCTCGACACGGGCGCCGGCCTGCTGTTCTTCCAGATTCAGACGGGAGAGCTTGCCGTAGCCGGGGAAGGCGGAGATATCGTAATAGATGGCATCGCTGGTTTCGTAGCCGTAGCCCTTATCGATCAGGCCCTGCACAAAGTCGATCATCTGCGTGATGTTATCGGTGGCGCGGGGGATGAATTCGGGCTTGGAAATGTTCAGGCGATCCAAGTCCTTCATAAAGACTTCGGTATAGAAGGCGGCGATCTCCATCGGGTCTTTCTTCTGTTCGCGGGAGGCTTTGGCCATCTTATCCTCGCCCTCATCGGCATCGCTGGTGAGGTGGCCGACGTCGGTAATATTCATGCAATGCTTGAGGTTATAGCCGGCACGCTTTAAGGTGCGCCGCAATTGGTCCATAAAGACATAGGTGCGCAGGTTGCCGATATGGGCAAAGTTATATACGGTGGGGCCGCAGGAATAGATGGACACTTCGCCCTCGACGAGGGTTTTCAGTTCTTCCTTTTTGCGGGACATGGTGTTGTAAACGATCATTGTTCATTCTCCTGTTCGAGTTGATAGATGCGGTGTTCCAGACGGCAGAGTTGCTGGACGACCGGATCGGGTACGTGAATTTGGTCGATCTTAACATCGACACGCTTGCCGTCCATCTTGACGATTTTAGCGGGGATGCCGACGGCGGTGGAATTGGGCGGGATGGCCGAGAGCACCACCGAATTGGCGGCAATCTTGGCGTTATCCCCCACGGTGAAGGGGCCGAGCACCTTAGCGCCGGCGCCGACCATGACGTTCTTGCCCAAGGTTGGGTGGCGTTTGCCCTTGTCCTTGCCGGTACCGCCCAAGGTTACCCCCTGATAGAGGACACAACCCTCGCCGATGACGGCCGTTTCGCCGATGACAACGCCCATGCCATGGTCGATAAACACGCCGTGAGCAATCTCGGCGCCGGGGTGAATTTCGATGCCGGTGCGGCGGCGGGCGTGCTGGGAGACCCAGCGGGCAATGAAGTAGCGGTTATGCTTCCACATCCAGTGGGCGAACCGATACCATTGCAGGGCGTGCAGGCCGGAATACAAAAAGAAGATTTCAGCACTGCTTCGAGCCGCCGGATCGTTGGCTTTGACGGCGGCAATATCTTTTTTGAGGTTATTAAACATACGATTACTCCAAATAAAAAACCTCCGTAGCCTTGCGACTACGGAGGCGAAAAATTCGCGGTTCCACTCCGATTTATAACTCTCATTCACCGATAACGGGGTGAGCCGGCCGGCATTACCCGACGATACGTGCGGCCGCACAACGCCACGCTTACCGAAGATGCTTTCAGCCTATCGACATCTTCTCTCTGCTGTAAGGAGGGGGCGTATTTTGCCACTACGATTAGTATAACAAAAAATGTGGAATTTGTAAAGGTTAAGATTTCGCCGAGCGAAAATAATTTTTAATATACAGGGCGCCTGAAATTACCGTCATGACCGTGGCGATCACGAGCAGGGCTTGCGCAATCCAAACAAAATCGGTAGCCGTAAAGAAGAAATAGCCGCCGATGGCCACCATTTGCATGACCGTTTTGACCTTGCCCGCCCAGTCGGCCGCAATGACCACGCCGCCTTTTGCGGCCATCATGCGCAAAGAGGCGATGGTAAATTCCCGAAGCAGGGTCACGGCCAAGTTAATCAGCAGGATGGGGCGGCCCTCATCGGCATTGATATACAGGAAGCCGAGCACGGCAAAGGCGGTGAGGATTTTATCGGCAATGGGGTCAATAAACTTGCCGAAATCGCTGACGAGATTTTTGCGGCGGGCGATCTGCCCATCCAGCGTATCGGTTACGGCGGCGATCAGAAACAGCAGCCCCGGGCCGAAGATAAAGGCCATTTTCTGGACGGCGGGATCGACCGTGACGATCAGCGCCAGTACGGCAATCGACAATATGGCACGGACAACGGACAAAATATTAGGGACATTTTTCATTCTTCAATTTCTCCAATTAAATCATAGTCCAAGGCGGAAGTGATGCGGATGGGTAGGATGTCGCCCTCGTCGGCATGGTGGGCGTGGAAGAAGACCTTGCCGTCGATATCGGGGGCGTCGCCAAAACTTCGGCCGACGAAACATTCGCTCTCTTCATCGTATTCCTCGACCAGCACATCCAGTACCGTTCCGATCTTTTTTTCTAAGTTTTCGGCCGAAATGGCGGCCTGCAACTGCATAATGATATCGAGCCGTCTGGCCTTTTCATCCTCATCGATCTGGTTTTCCATCTCAGCAGCGGGCGTGCCCTCCTCGGGGGAGTAGGCAAAGACGCCCAGTTTGTCAAACCGTGCGGCCTTGACAAAGCGGCATAGCGTTTCAAACTGCTCCTGCGTTTCGCCGGGGAAGCCGACGATCAGGGTGGTGCGAAGCACCACATCGGGCAGGACAGCGCGGATATTTTCAATCAGTCCCATCAGCGAATCGTAGTCGCCGGGGCGGTGCATGGCGCGCAGGACGCCACCGTCGGCGTGCTGGAGGGGGATATCCAGATACGGCAGTATTTTATCATGCTTTTTCATGGTTTGCAAGAGGGAATCATCGATCTTATCGGGGTAGCAATAGAGCATACGAATCCATTTGAGCCCCTCAATTTCGCAGAGTTTTTCCAGAAATTCGGGCAGTTCCCGACGGCCACGGTCGACACCGTAGGCGGTGGTATCCTGCGCCACGACGATCAGTTCTTTAACCCCGTTTTCCACCAAGGCGCGGGCCTGCTCCAGCAGCGGTTCTTGCTCGATCGAGCGTAAGGGACCACGGATCAGGGGGATGGCGCAATAGGTGCAACGGTTGTTACACCCCTCGGCGATTTTGAGGTAGGCGGTATAGGGCGGGGTCGATTGCAGGCGAGGGCCGAAATAGGGGGGATCGTTCTCCCCGTCAAATGCACAGCAGGGCTTGCCGTTCAGGGCGGCTTTGAGGGCATCGACGATATGACATTCGCTGGTTGTGCCAAGGAAGGCATCCACCTCGGGGAAGGCGGCGGCAATCTCGTCCTGATAGCGCTGGGACATACATCCGGTTACCACGATGGCACGGATTACGCCCGCTTCTTTTAGGGCGATGGCGGCCAAGATTTGGTCGATGGCTTCTTTTTTGGCCGATTCGATAAAGCCACAGGTGTTGATGATGACGGCCTGCGCCTGTTCGGGCTCGGACACGATGGAAAAGCCGGCCTGCGCCAACGCACCCAGCATGGTTTCGCTATCGACTAAATTTTTGGGGCAGCCGAGAGAGATTAAGCAAATATCAGACATCCGAGTCCTCCAAGTCCAGTTCGGTGTAGTGGGAAAGTGCGGTGCGGATATCGGAATAGAGAAATCCTTTCCGCATCAGTTTTTGAATAATTTTGGAACATTCTTTGCGATCGGCCAGTTTTTCATGGGGTTCTTTTTGCAGGTAGGATACAATGGCGGCGGTATTGTCGGGCTCATATTCTTCCAAGGCCGCATCCACGTCCTCCCGCCGAAAGCCTTTTTTGATCAAGGCTTGGCGCACTCGCATGATGCCATAACCTTTGGTTTCGAAATAGTGTCTAAGATAGCGGGGCAATAGCCGCTGGTCATTGACAAAACCTTTTTCCACGCAATAGGCCACCGCCGCTGCGGCATAGGGCGGGTCGATCTGGCGGGACACCAGTTTATCATACAGCGCCTGCTCCGAGCAGTCGCCCGCCGACAGGATATTCAGCGCCCGATTGCGGGCATAGAGGGTTTGCTGGGCATCGGTCAGAGAAGAAAGGGCAGCGGTGTCCAGTTCGCTGCCCTTTTGAATCTTATATTCATACA
>JAZKZU010000175.1:0-3424 GCA_045612825.1 Eubacteriales bacterium | reverse complement strand
TACGGCAACGCCATGTGCAGCCGCGGCTCGGTCATCCCCCTGTGGATCGACCAGATCAAGAATGGCAACCCCATCACCATCACCGAGCCGTCCATGACCCGCTTTATCATGAGCCTCGACGAGGCCGTCGATCTGGTGCTGTTCGCCTTCGAAAACGGCGTAAACGGCGATATTTTGGTGCAAAAAGCCCCCGCCTGTACCATCGAAACGCTGGCCAAAGCCGTAACCGAACTGTTCAATCCCAAGACCGAAATCAAGGTCATCGGCATCCGCCACGGCGAGAAATTGTATGAAACGTTGCTCACCAACGAGGAGTGCACCAAGGCCGTCGACATGGGCGACTTTTACCGTGTCCCCGCCGACAACCGTGGACTCAATTACGATAAGTATTTTACCGACGGCAACGTTGACCATAATCCCCTCAATGAGTTCAATTCCAATAACACCAAACTGTTAAACGTGGAGGAAGTAAAGGAAAAACTGCTGAGCCTCGAATATATTCGGGACGAGCTGGCTTCCTTGAAGTAATATGAATCGAGTATATGCGGATTTCCTGCAGCTGATCAAAAGCGCAATCCAAAATATACCCATCCCGTCGCTTGACCTGAGCAACTTTGACGCATGGGTTCATATCGCAAAAAAACACCGTATTACGACCATGTTGTACTACGGTCTGGTTCATAGCGGCCGGTTTTCGCCGACGGACCCAAAGATTAAGCCCTTGTTTCAGGCCGCCTGCGCCGATTTGGTTGTCCACGAACGGCAAATGCACGACCTGAACCGCATCACCCAAGCCTTTGATGCAAGAGGCATCGACCATATGATCGTCAAAGGCCCGAACATAAAGGCCATCTACCCTAAGCCCGAAATGCGCCCCATGTGCGATATTGATATCCTCATCCGCACCGAGCAGTATGAGGCGATTCGCCCCGTCATGACCGACCTCGGCTATGAAGAAAAACTGGAAAGTAACCACGAGTTCGTCTGGCAGAACGCCAAAGGCCACATCGAACTGCATAAGTTTTTGATTCCTTCTTACAATCCCGACTACTTTTCCTATTACGGAAACGGCTGGCGGCTGGCCCGGAAGGCCGAAGGGAGCCGCTATGTCCTCTCGGACGAGGACGCCTTTATCTACCTGTTTACCCACTTCGCCAAGCACTATCGGGACAGCGGCATCGGCCTGCGCCACGTTATCGACCTGTGGGTCTGCCATGACCATAAACAACTGAATGAAACGTATATGCTGGACGAACTGAAAAAATTGCAACTCGATGAGTTTTATGCCAATATTATGGCTATGCTCCGCACCTGGTTCGACGACGAGCCCGCCACCCCCGTTACCGAATTTATCACCGATTTTATCTTCCATAACGGCGTATACGGCACCCGCCACAGCCAGATCCTGTCCAAGGCGTTGCGGGAAAAGAAAACCAATAAAACCGCCAAGGGCCTGCGTGTGAAACGTGTATGGAGGATGGTATTCTTGCCCTTTGACGCCCTGTGCAAACGCTACCCCGTGTTGGAGCGCTGGCCGATCCTGTTGCCCTTTGTGTGGCTGTGGCATCTGATCCGCCGCCTGTTCTCGGTTAAAAAAATGCAACGGTACGGCAAGGAAATGGCGATGATCAATGAGAAAAATATTTCGGAGTACGAAAAGGCCCTGCACTACGTGGGTCTGGACTTCAACTTCGAGGAGTAAACATATGAAAATACTGATTACCGGCGCCAACGGCTTTGTCGGAAAAAATTTAACCATGGCGCTCCAAAATCTCATAAACGGCAATGATAAAACCCGCCCCAACCTGAATGTGGACGAACTGTTTTTGTACGATATCGATACCGATATTCAGGTGCTGGAACAGGCGTGTGCGCAGGCCGACTTTGTCTTCCATCTGGCAGGGGTCAACCGCCCCCAGACGCCGGAAGAATTCATGCAGGGCAACTTCGGCTTTACGAGCATCCTGCTCGATACGCTGAAAAAATATAAGAATTCCTGCCCCGTCATGATGTCGTCCTCCCTGCAGGCTACCTGCATCGGCCGGTACGACGGCGAGTACGGCCGTAGCAAAAAAGCAGGGGAGGATCTGCTGTTTGAATACGGCGAGCAGACGGGCGCCAAGGTGCTGGTCTACCGCTTTCCCAATCTGTTCGGCCAGTGGTGCCGTCCCAATTACAACTCGGCCGTGGCCACCTTCTGCCACAACATCGCTAACGACCTGCCCATCACCGTCAGCGACCGTAATGTGCAGTTGGAACTGCTGTATATTGACGATCTGATTACCGAAATGTTTGATGCTCTCGAAGGCAAGGCGCATCGGTGCCGCTTCGACGGGCTGCAAACCGTATTTTGTGAGGACGGCGAGTACTGCGCCGCTCCCATCACCCACACGGCAACACTGGGCGAGATTGTCGATCGGCTCGAGCAGTTTAGCCATCAGCCTAAGACGCTGCTCATGCCCGAAATTCCCGAAAATTCCTTTGCCAAGAAACTGTATAGCACCTATCTGTTCTATCTCCCCAAAGAAAAAATTGCCATTCCTCTGAAAATGAACGAGGATCATAGAGGCAGTTTTACCGAACTGCTCAAAACCAAAAACTGCGGCCAGATCTCGGTTAACATTTCCAAACCCGGCATCACCAAGGGCCAGCATTGGCATCGCTCCAAGTGGGAGTTTTTCATCGTGGTCAGCGGTAAGGGCCTGATTCAACAACGCAAGATCGGCACCGATGAGGTGATCAACTTCGAGGTGTCCGGCGATAAGATCGAGGCCATTCACATCCTGCCTGGATATACCCATAATATTATCAATTTGTCCGAGACCGAAAATCTGGTAACGGTTATGTGGGCCAACGAGCCCTTTAACCCCAACCGTCCCGATACATTTTTTGAGGTGGTAGAATAATGGAATCGAATATGAAACTGGATTACAGCGATGTCAAATTTCAAAATAACGGCAAACTCAAACTGTTGATCGTCGTCGGCACCCGCCCCGAGATCATTCGTTTAGCCGCCGTCATCAATAAGTGCCGTCAGTATTTCGACACCGTTTTGGCCCATACCGGACAGAACTACGATTATACCCTCCACGGCATCTTCTTTAAGGATCTGAAACTGGGCGACCCTGAGGTGTATATGAACGCCGTGGGCGACGATCTGGGCGCCACCGTGGGCAATATCATCAACTGCTCCTATAAACTGATGGCGCAGATTAAGCCCGACGCCCTGCTCATCCTGGGCGATACCAACTCCTGCCTCTCGGCCATCGCCGCCAAGCGGTTACATATCCCCATCTTCCACATGGAAGCGGGCAATCGTTGCAAGGACGAATGCCTGCCCGAGGAAACCAACCGCCGTATTGTCGATATTATTTCGGACGTTAACCTCGCCTATAGCGAGCACGCCCGTCGGTATCTGCACGAG
>JAZKZU010000174.1:0-5995 GCA_045612825.1 Eubacteriales bacterium | reverse complement strand
CAAAGGTTGTGCCCTCGCCGTAGCCGAATACGGGGTTGAGATCCTGTTGTGTGGCAAACAAGATGTCATTGAGCAATCGGCCAAAGAAAATCGCATTGATATGACGGGAATGTCGATTGTGCACGCCAAACAGGTCGTGGAAATGACCGATCATGCCGATAGCGTTGTAAAGGAAAAAAAAGACTCCTCTATGGCCGTCGGTATGCGTATGCTCAAAGAGGGAAAAGGTGATGCCTTTATCTCGGCAGGCAATACCGGTGCCGTCATTACGGGAGCAACCCTGATTGTCAAACGAATGAAAGGGGTCAAGCGTGCCGCCATCGGCGGATTGATCCCCAGCCTCGGCGGTAAAAAACATCTGCTGATTGATAGTGGCGCCAATGTGGAATGTTCGGCCGAATATCTGCATCAGTTTGCCATTATGGGCAGTATGTATATGAAGTGTCTGTATGGGATGGATGCCCCCCGTGTGGGTCTTCTCAATAACGGCACCGAGGAAACCAAAGGTACCGCCTTGCAGATCGAAGCCAATGCCTTGCTCAAGCAGGAAGATCGCATTTGCTACGTCGGAAACATTGAGGGGCGTGACGGCCTGCTGGGGCATGTGGACGTTGTGGTTACCGACGGATTTTCGGGTAACGTCTATCTGAAAGCCTTGGAGGGTATGGGTAAGATGTTCTCCAAGTCGCTCAAGGGCATTCTCTTTAAGAACCTCCGTACGAAAATCGGAGCGTTGTTGATTGCAAAAGAATTTACCGAGTTTAAGAATTCGTTTGACTATACCGAGGCAGGCGGTGCGCCCCTTTTGGGTGTGTCCGGTATTGTGATTAAGGCGCACGGATCCTCGAATGACGTTGCCTTTAAGAACGCCATTCGTCAGGCAACCGAGTTGCATCGAGCCGGAATTATCGGGCAATTATCCGAAATGATGATGCCGCCCGCCAAAAAGGAAATTGATTAATTTTGTTAATATTTTCGAAATAACTCTTGACAGAATGGGAAATTCAATTTATCATCTTTAATGAAATCAGCTAAATTGTGGAGGAAAAGAATCATGATATTTGATAAAATTAAAGCTCTTATTGTGGAACAGTTTATGATTAACGATCCCGATACGATCACGATGCAGACTTCGTTTGTTGACGATCTGGAAGCCGATTCGCTGGACATCGTGGAATTGATCATGGCCGTTGAAGAAGAATTCGGCGTAGCCATCGATGATCAGGATGTTGATGGGGTTAAGACCATCGGCGATGTCGTAAACTACATCAGCGAAAAGCAGGGCAACTGAATAGGATTGAATATCCCCTTGATATAAGGGGATATTGCCTTATCTTTGGGAAGGGTGTGGGAAGATGAATTATAGCGCATTGGAAGAAAAAATCGGATATTGTTTTCAGGACAAAGCGTTATTGCAACGGGCGCTTACCCATTCTTCTTATGTCAACGAAGCCAAGGAAGAGGGAACGGTTTCCAATGAGCGGTTGGAGTTTCTGGGTGACTCGGTGCTGGGCTTTATCTGCGCCGGTATGCTTTTTATGGATCAGAACCGTTTTAACGAGGGAAGCCTGAGTAAACTGCGTGCCGCCTTGGTATGTGAGGCCTCATTGGCCAAATTTGCCCTTGAAATTGACTTGGGGGAGTACATCCGCTTCAGCCGCAGCGAGGAGTTGTCGGACGGCGGACATCGCCCCTCGGCTCTTGCTGATGCCTTTGAAGCTCTGATTGCGGCCATTTATCTGGATGGCGGAATCGAAGCGGCACGGGAATTTATTTTGCCCTATCTGGAGCGGGGGTTGCCCGATGCCATTTCGGGGCGGTTGTTTAAGGATGCCAAGACGATGCTGCAGGAGATTGTTCAGCAAAATCGCGGCGAGCATCTGACCTATCGGTTGCTTAAGGCCGAAGGGCCCGATCACCGCAAGATTTTCACCGTTGCCGTGTTGCTCAACAGTAATTGTATCGGCACGGGAACGGGGCGCAGTAAGAAGGAAGCCGAGCAAATGGCGGCCAATGAAGCGCTGAAATTGATGGGATTATAAGAAATTTTGGGCTGTTTCTTTACAAAAACGGGAAGAAACAGTCCTTTTTTCATTCAAAAACCCTTTAAAAAAGAGAAAAAAACAGAATAAATATTGAAATTTCCTTTAATTTTTGATATAATTTTTAATCAAATGCCTTAACAGAATTGAGGTTTATGCAGGAATGTTTTTAAAGTCTTTACAAATGCAGGGATTTAAATCTTTCCCTGATAAGACAACCATCCATTTTAACAAGGGCATCACGGCCATCGTAGGGCCTAACGGAAGCGGCAAGAGTAATATTACCGATGCCGTTCGCTGGGTGTTGGGCGAAATGAGCTCCAAGATGCTGCGCGGTACTAAGATGGAAGACGTTGTCTTTGACGGAACGACCGGACGCAAGGCCATGGGCTTTGCGGAAGTTTCGCTGACGTTGGATAACTCGGACAAGAGTTTGCCCATTGATTTTACCGAGGTTACCGTAACCCGTCGGTATTACCGTTCGGGCGAGAGTGAATATATGATCAACCGCAGTCCCGTACGGCTGAAGGATATTCATGAACTGCTCATGGATACCGGCCTTGGACGTGACGGCTACTCGATTATCGGTCAGGGTAAGATTTCGGATATTCTGGCATCCAAAAGCGATGAGCGTCGCCAGATCTTTGAGGAGGCGGCCGGTATTTCTAAGAACCGCTATCGCAAGCAGGAGTCGGAGCGCAAACTGGAACAGACCGAAGAAAATCTGGTGCGTTTGCGGGATATTGTTGCCGAACTGGAATCTCGTGTCGGCCCGCTGGAGAAGCAGGCGGAAACGGCACGGGAATATCTGCGTTTGCGTGATGAGAAGAAGGGGCTGGAAGTAAGCCTTTGGTTGGGCAATATTGATAACATCAAAGTCAACAAAGAGAAGATCGAGCAGGACTGCATTACCGGCCGTGCCGATTTGGATCATGTTGAGCAAAAGATCGCCCTGCAGGAAAAGGAATCGGAAGAAATCTATTTGGCGGCGCAGCAGGCGACCCAAGCCATTGATTTTCTGCGTGGTGAGATTGTTTCCCTCAATGAGCAGGCGGCGGCCAAGGAGAACGAAATTTCCTTGATTCGTAGCGATATCGAGCATAATGGAGAATTGATTGCCCGTTTGCAGGCCGAGATCGACGAAGACGACGAAAAGATGAAGAGTTTTGACGAAACGATTGCCGGTCGTCAATCTCAAATCGATGCCCTGCAGGCCGATTTGACCAAAGAGCAGGAGCAGTTGGCTTCCCTTAACGATAGCAATTCGGCCATCCACGGCGAAGAATCGCAGGTGGAAGAGCGCATCAATGCCCTCAATGCCGAGATACTGGAACTGTCGGAACGCCTTACCGATGCCAAGATCAAGATTGGTTTTGCCGAAAGCAACTGTGCGGTGCTCAATCAGAACTTTGAACGCTTGTCCGAGCAGTTGACACAGGCCAAGACCGAATATGCCGAGATTGAGGGACAGGTTAAGGAAAAGGAAGAAGAAATCGCCAAGACCAGTGAAAGCATAAATGGGTTGAGCAACACGGTCAGCGGTTATGAAATGCGCATCAATGCCTTGCAGTTGCGGGTAGAGAAGCAGGAAAAGATTAAACTGGAACTGGAAAATAATATCAACGCCAAGAAACTGCGCTTGACCACCTTGGCCGATATGCAGAACCATTTTGACGGATATCACGACAGCGTTAAACGTGTGATGCAGGCTTCCTCCCGTCAGCAGTTGCAGGGTGTGTGCGGCCCCGTTTCCTCGATCGTGCGTACCGATGAGAAATATGCCGTTGCCATTGAAACGGCCTTGGGCAATACCATTCAAAATATCGTGGTAGACACCGAGAACGATGCCAAAGCGGCCGTGTACTACCTCAAGAATAATAATGCCGGCCGTGCCACGTTCTTGCCGGTATCTACCATTTTCGGCAAGGTTATCAATACCGATGAAATGAAGGAGAGCCTTGGATTTCTGGGGATTGCCTCGGAGATGGTCAAGTGCGAGGATAAATACCGCAGTCTGGTTAACTGGTTGTTGGGGCGTGTATGTGTCGTTTATAACTTGGAAAATGCCGTTACCTTGGCTAAGCAGATTGGGTATAAGTTCCGCATTGTAACCTTGGACGGGCAGGTAGTAAATGCCGGCGGCAGTATGACCGGCGGTAGTGCCGTTAAGGGTTCGGGATTGTTGACCCGTCAGAACGAAATGAAGCGCTTGGAAGGCGAACTCAAGACGCACGAGATCGAGTATCAGAAGGCGTGTGAGGCGCTGAATGAATTGAGTGATAAACTGGCACGGGACAATGCCTTTGCGGATGGTGTGCGTGCCGAAATTCGTCAGTATGAAGATGCTAATATGGCCAATCGTCTGCGCTTGGATGATGCCAAGCAGCGCCTGTCCAATGCCGATGCCGTGGTTGCCCAGTTGACCCAGCGTGATGACGATGCGCATGCCCAGTATGATGCGGCCAAGGCCGAGATGGTAGCTTGTTCGGCGCTGTCTGATGAGTTAACGAAGGAAATTGCCGAGCATACGGCTCAATCGGATGAACTGCTCAAGGGGCATGAGGAAATTATTGCCAGACGGGATGCGATTGTGGCCCAGATCGGGGAGCGCAAGCTGGCCATTTTCACCATGGAAAAGGATATTGAAACCATCCGGCGGTCGATTGAAGAACTCAACGGCTACAAGATGGAGCGCAGTTCGATCATGGATGCCAAGCATGCCGAGATGGACGTGCTGGCCCAGAAGAATACGGAACTGGAAAACGGCATTGAAAATTGCCGTCAACAGGCCGAGGATCTGCGTGCGCAGGCGACGGATAAACAGGCGCACGTGGAGGATATTCGCCGTCAGCGTGAGGAGGCCGAGAAGAAGGTTAATGAACTTCGGGTATCTTCCCGTGATGTGGCGGCTGAGAAGGAGCGGCTGATCCGTGAGGTGGAGCGTCTGGAAACCAGACGGGAAGCCATTGAATCGGAATATGATAATATTGTGGCTCGTCTGTTTGACGAGTACGAATTGACCTTGACCGATGCTCAGCCTCTCCGTCAGGAACTGCCCAGCATTACCAAGGCGCAACAGCGCTTGGGTGAGATCAAGGGCAAGATGAAGCGGATGGGTGACGTGAATATCGGCGCTATTGAGGAGTATAAGGCGGTCAAAGACCGGTATGACTTCCTGATGGGGCAGACCAATGACTTAGAGCAGGCCAAGAGCGACATGGAAAAGGTGATTGCCGAGCTGACCGAGCAGATGAAGTCGATCTTCGGTGAGCAGTTTGTGGTCATCAATGAGACCTTCAAGCAGACCTTCCGTGAGTTGTTCGGCGGCGGTAAGGCCGATTTGATTCTGACCGACCCGACCGATATGCTCAATACCGGCATTGAAATCCGAGTGACGCCGCCGGGTAAGGTCATCAAAAACCTGTCGGCTCTGTCGGGTGGTGAGCAGGCATTTGTTGCCATTGCTTTGTACTTTGCCATTATCCGTGTTCGTCCCACTCCGTTCTGTATCATGGACGAGATTGAAACGGCGCTGGACGAAGTCAATACGGCACGTTTTGCCGCCTTCTTACATACCATTACCGAGCATACTCAGGTGATTATTGTATCTCACCGTCGCAGTACGATGGAGGAGGCCGATGTTCTGTACGGAGTTACCATGCAGGAGAAAGGTGTTTCCAAGTTGCTGACGATCAATGTCGGTGAAGTGTATGATGAATTGCGGATTCAATAGGAGCATATAAATGGGACTTTTTGAAAAACTGAAAAGTACACTAAGCAAGACCCGCCAAGCCTTTGGCGAGAGCATGAACTCCTTGCTTGCCAATTTCCGCACGGTGGATGAGGATTTTCTGGAGGAACTGGAAGAAACTCTGATTATGGCCGATGCGGGAGTGGAAGTGACCGAGGAGATCATTGACAAGTTAAGAAAACAGGCGAAACTGGAAAAGATC
>JAZKZU010000173.1:0-6064 GCA_045612825.1 Eubacteriales bacterium | reverse complement strand
CACCCGCAACATCTGCGGAATGACGATCTTATACTGGGTCTGCCAGGTTGAAAAACCCAGCACTCGCGCCGCCTCGTACTGCCCCTTGTCGATGGAGAGCAACCCGCCACGGAAAATTTCACAGAAATAAGCCGTATAGTTGAGTACAAAGGCCACGCAAGCCGCCGGAAACCGATCCAGTACCAAAAATTCTCCGATCCACGGAATAAAGGGCAACCCGTAATAAATAAAGAACAGTTGCAGAAGCAGCGGCGTACCGCGAAGCAGCCACACGTATACGCCCGTGATGCCCCGCACCAAAGCAAAGCGGCTGCGCCGCAAATAACTCATGGCAAACCCCAACGGCAACGACAAGATCGCCGTAATGAAAAACAACCCCAGCGTGTACTTCACACCGCCGAGCAACGATTGGCACAATTCTAACATCTCATATACACCAATACTGCCCGCCGTGTTGTGGCGGGCAGTACCCTTTTACCTCGAATTATTCGGTCTCGATCAGATAACGGCCAACGATCTCGTCAACCACCATCGCATCTACACGGCCGGCTTTCAGATCCAGATAGCAGGTCACGTTATCTTCATACTCGATAACCTCGCCTACCTTCTCATATACCGCATTGCCCTGCAAGGCTTCCAGTGCCGAAGAACCCTTCTGCAAACCAACCTTCTTGCCTTCCAAGGCCGCCACGTTCTGAATGTCCGAACCCTCGGGCACAATCACGATCTGCGCATTGGCAACATACGCCTTGGGGATGAACATGGCCTCCACACGGGCATCGGTAATGGTCATGCCGTTCCAGATGCAGTCGATCTTACCGCCGTCCAGCTCCATCTCCTTGGCATCCCAGTTGATGGGCTGCTTGACAAGGGTAACACCCAATCTCTTGCACACTTCCTCGGCCAGGTCAATGTCAAAGCCGACGATCTCATTGTTTTCATCGGTAAAGCCCATCGGCGGGAAAGACGCATCCAAGCCCAGTACGAGCTGTCCCTTATCCTTGACCTTCTGCCAAGACGGATCGGGCGCATCAATCTCTTTCATCGGCACATTTTCAATATAAACATCATTTTTCTTAATGATGTTTTCACCAAACCACTTCTTGCTGATCTCGGCCGCCGTGCCGTCGTCGATCATCTCGTCGAGCGTATTGTACACCATCACTCCCAGCGTAAGATCACCATTTCGGAAGCCAATGCCGTATTCCTCGGCCGCCAGTTTATCATTCAGCACCACGTAGGTCTTCTCGGTCTTCGTTGTGGCACCGCCGCCGCATCCCACAACCGTCAGCAGCATCAGTGCCGCCAAAATCATAGCTACAATCTTTTTCATCGTAATTTCTCCTTTTTGTTTAGGTGTTATTATTATATGCTTTATTGTGATAAAGTGCTACCACGAAAAAAGATTGAAATTCTTTGATTTTCCTCACTTTTCCAAGCCTTTCTTTTATTTTCTTTGTTTTTCATAGAATTGCTGAATTTTTCTCACGTTTTGTTTTACACTATCTAAGGAGGTGACGAAAGTGAGTCCGAAAGAACTTCTTTATATCGAAGACGCATTGGGGCGCATCCAGTTTTTGCGCCAGAAATGCAACCAATATCAGTCGCAAGTAACCAACGAACAGCTCAAAGGTCTGCTCACCCGCATAGAAAATGAGCAGTGCACGCTGTTTAACCAGATTTACGGACAGTTGTAAGGAGGAAGCCATGAACGATCAATTCATGATGGAGGACGTACTGACCACCCTCAAAAACCAGATCGACCTGTTTTCGCACGGCACCATCGAGTCCTCAACCGCAGGCGTGCACAACACATTCCACGACGCGCTGTGCAAATCGACACAGCAGCAGAATGAGGTTTACAATGCCATGGCGGCGATGGGCTGGTATCCGTCCACACAGGCCGAACAGCAACAGATCGAGCAGGTCAAGCAAAAGTTCTCGCAACCTTGTTAACCTGCAAAAAAGAGGAGTCATCCGACTCCTCTTTTCTTATGATCCATCAGGAAAAATCCCGTTCAAGTTGTCGCAACAATTGTGAAGTGTTAGCCTCATACCACTGATCGTTATATAAAACCATATTTCCATTAACAATAATCTTTACGTCGACAACCTGATATGTTGACGAATCTACCTGACCGCCACTATACTCGTATATGGCATAATCTGTACATATCTCATACAAATTACCGTCTAACGACCCCTTTTTATTTGTTTTGTTTAATTGTAGATTCCTCAAAGCCGACTGGTATGCGGCACATCGGTCTCCTCGCTCAAAGTTCAAATACAGTTTGGATTGTCCGGCATGACGAAGAGTAAATGACATACCCTGCTCAGGCAAGCCAAAAACATCTTGCCCCGTCAATTCGTATTGCTCACCACCCGCACAACCGCACAGGCCAACCACAAGAAGAAGCGACATCATCAATGCCACAATCTTTCTCATAATAATCTCCTTCTTTAGGAAAAATCTTTCTCCAGTTGCCGCAGTAACCGGGACGTATCTGCCTCATACCATTGATCGGTATACCGTATCATATCACCGCTCACGATTACATTAACATGACAGACATCAAATGTTGGTGACGAATTTTCCTCGAAATGGTCAACGGTATACATGGTATAAATTTCATAAATGTCAGAATCTAAAGTACCCTCACGATTGCTTTTTCGCATCATGACACTATTGAGTAAATTCCTATACTTTGATGCTGATAACGGTTCCTCATAACTAAAGAACAAAGATTGTCCGGCGTGACGCACTGTGTAGGACGTTACAAACTCTTCAGGTAATCCTAATATGCCTCTTTTCCTGTTAAATCAAAATGATTCGAACATCCTACCACACCAAAAAGCAACAAACAAAATAGTAATGTTATACAAAGTCCCCTTTTGACCATATTATTATAGAATTATGCATTCCCACTAAATGCTAATAAATTCTTTCATTTAATACATACATTGTAAGATATTTCAAAAAAGGGCATAAACCGCAATCTCTCGATCGGTTTATGCCCGTTTGCTGACATTCAGCAGGTGATACCTCTTGTTTCTGCATAAAGGAGAGGAATTCGCCATAGGGGATAACCCGATCCCGAACCGAACATTTCTCATCTTCTGTATTCTCCTTTCTGCTTTTTTCTAACTTTATCATACCAGTATTTGTTACTTTTGTCAACTTGTTTTATATTATTTTATTGATTTTAGTTGTTTTTATGATATAATGAAAACATAAATACAAAGGAGGGACCGACATGATCCGCATCACCCATTTAACCAAGCAGTACCAAAGTAAGCATAACACCGTAACCGCCATCCACGATCTGTCCCTCTCGATCGGGGAACGGGGACTGGTTTTTCTGGTCGGCCGTTCCGGCTGCGGCAAAACTACCTTGCTCAATCTCATCGGCGGCATGGATGCCGCCACAAGCGGCGAGATCACCGTTGACGGCCGCTCGTTAAGCCAGTTCACTCAAAGAGATTTCGATGCCTACCGCAATACCATGGTCGGCTTTGTTTTCCAAGATTTTAACTTAATCGAAGAATTAACGGTTGCCAAAAATATCGCTTTAGCCTTAGAACTCCAAGGACAAAAGCCTGCTCCCGCCGCCATCGAACAGGTCTTGTCCCAAGTCGAGCTGGACGGCATGGGCGGCCGCTACCCCAAAGAACTGTCGGGCGGTCAAAAACAGCGGGCGGCCATTGCCCGTGCCCTGATCAAAAAACCCCGCATCCTACTGGCCGATGAACCGACGGGTGCCCTCGACGAAACAACCGGCCGTCAAATTTTAGAATTACTTAAAACCCTATCCCGTGACACCCTCATTCTCATTGTGTCCCACGATCGGGACTTTGCGGGTGAGTACGGCGACCGCATCATTGAGCTGGCCGACGGCAAACTGTTATCCGACACGGCCACACAAACCGATACCGACACCGCACCCCCTCCCGTCATTAAAAGCCGTCTGAAAATCGGCACCACTTTCAAACTGGCGCTGCACTACCTCGCTTCCCGCAAACTGCGTGCCGCCGTGGTAGCGCTACTTTCGGTAGCCGCCCTGCTCATGGTCGGCATGACCGACCTGATCTCGGCCTACGATAAGCAAACGGCCATCATCTCCTCTCTCTATGAGAATCAGACCCCCTATGTCACCCTGTTAAAAGAAAAGAATATCAATGAGGCTTGGTACGACAACAGCTTCAAACTCTCCGATGCCGATATTCAGAAATTGGCCGAGCAAACAGGCCAACCTACCAAAGGAATCTATATTCCATCTTTTACCGACCTATCCTTGGAAAACAATTACGGCTCAACCCATGTTATGAACGAACACTACGGCGAATATGTCCCCGCCCTATCGGGACTGATCGAGTTTACCGAACAGGATATGTCTGATTTTGGGTTTACCATGATGGCCGGCCGCCTGCCCGAGAAAGAATATGAATTGGTCTTGACCGACTATGTCTACCATTCCTTCCTACACGCCGGCTACCGCAACTTCACCGGCCCCGGTATTACCGTGACCGACATTACCGACCCCACCCTACCGGAAGTCGTCACCATTCCTTTTGAGGACTATCTGGCCGACCCTACCCAGTACAACGACACATCCCGCTACCAAATCGGCATCAATCTCAACCGATCAGCAACGACCATGACATCAACCACCATCCGCACCCCCGATGATCTGATCGGTAAGACGGTATTTATCGACTACCGCAATTACACCATAACCGGCATTATCGACACCGGCTTTGACGAGAGCCGATACGCCGATCTGACGGCCGCCGATTTTGATACTCTGCGCGCCAACGTGCTGGAGTACGAACGGCAATACGGCTTGGCCTGTGCCGCCTTTGTCGCCCCCGCTATGATTGCCACCATCGACAAATACCACCCCGCCGTCACCACCGTGGAGGGGCTGACCTTTACCTGCGAAAACGAATTTATTACTTTTCAAACCAACACCGTCGGTCGCTATTCCTCGGTCGATTGGGATGCTCTTCAAATTTCTTGGATTGGCGATAAGCTGATTTTGACCGAAGATAACCAACTGGTTGACATCAAGGGCGAAGCCCATACCGACATCAAGGAAAACGAATTTATCGCCTGCATGTCCCACACCTATCATGACAATTATAATTCCTCCTCGCCCGATGAGCGGTTTGTCAATCTGAAAATGACCGCCACCTATGATGACGAGCACAACCGCATCCTCGGCTCGGGCTATTCCCGCATCGGCAATATTCAACCCCGCACTGCCTTGGGCGCATACCTCTACCCCATCGGCTCCTTCGTGCTGGTTTCGGACGATCTGTACGAAGAACTGACCGAAGGACGGGAAGGGCGATATGCCTACGCCGTGTCGGCTCTGCCTAAAGAACGCCCTGCCATTGCCGACTTTACTCAATCGGTAGCGACCGACCGTGACGGAATCCGCTACAATCTCTCCAGCGGCATCACCTATGAAATTGCCGCCCTCGATGAGATATTCCTCTCATTGGCAAACATCTTCCGTTATGTCGGTTTGGCCTTGGCCGTCTTTGCCTTTGCCATGCTCTGGCATTTTACGGGAGACGGTATCCACCGTCGCCGCCGTCCCATCGGCATCATGCGAGCCATGGGCGCAGGCGGCTGGGATGTCGGCCGTATTTTCCTTGGCGAAAGCCTTATCCTCGGACTTGGCTCTGCCATATTGACAGGCGTACTGCTAACCGGCGCCGCTATGATCGGCAATCGTTTGATTCAAGCCGAATTTGGCATCCTCACCTCTCTGCTTACTGTGGGCCTCCGCCAAATACTGCTGATCTTTGGCCTATCACTACTGGTAACCACACTGGCCAGCCTTATCCCAACGGCTCGGCTGGCCGCCCAAAAACCCATTGATGTTATAAGAGGATAACAAAAAAGGTTGATGCTTTCTGGACCGCTCCCAAATAAATAGACAGAAAAATAAACACCCTGTGGTAGAATATCGCTAAATTAGGCGGCTTTGCTCCGTATTTCGTGCGGAGTAAGGCCGTCTTTTAGGTTGATGCGCTCAAAATTGTAGAGTTGCACGTA
>JAZKZU010000172.1:0-1028 GCA_045612825.1 Eubacteriales bacterium | reverse complement strand
GCCGCGTGGAGGGATCTTCGCACTATCTTTCTGCTTTGCAGGTGGTAAATGCGTAGATTCCTCGACTCCCGTTGGTCGCTCGGAATGACAGGATAGGTGGCCGATAAACTG
Source organism: Eubacteriales bacterium (assembly GCA_045612825.1). Lineage (GTDB taxonomy): Bacteria > Bacillota > Clostridia > Oscillospirales > UMGS1783 > CAKSHC01. The sequence continues at coordinate 917 of JAZKZU010000172.1, read as the reverse complement.
CAAATTCACTGCCAATTATTTCCCCCCTGCTATAGAAATATACCTATTTATATAGTATAATCTTTGTAAGATTTTCGACCCTAAATGCGATATATAAAGTGAAGGGAGGCGTTGCCATGGAAGACAGCGAGATTCTCGCCCTACTGTTTGCCCGTAGCGAGCAAGCCATTGCCGCTTTGTCCAATAAATTCGGCCGTCAATTGCATCTATTGGCCGGCAACATCCTGCCAACGGTCCAGGATACGGAAGAAGCGGTCAACGATACATACCTGGCGGTGTGGAACACCGTGCCGCCCCATAAACCCGACCCCATCGCACCCTACATTCTTCGCATTTGCAAAAACATTTCCGTCAGCCGCCTGCGTGCAATCACCGCCCAAAAGCGCAGCGCTTACGAGATTGCGCTGGACGAGTTGGCCGAAACCATCGGCCGTAATACATTGGAGCAGATCGCCGATGCTCGCACCCTAGGCGGCACCATTGACAGTTTTCTCTCCAGCCTCAGCAAAACCGACCGTTTTATTTTCCTGCGGCGCTACTGGTATGGCGACCGAGTCAAAGATATTGCTCGGCAGGTAGGCATGAAGGAAAACGCCGTATCCGTCCGATTAAATCGGCTGCGTTGCAGCCTGAAAGACGTCCTTATTAAGGAGGGTTATTATGAACGATAAACTGCACGATGCCATGAACGAAATCAGCGACAAGCACCTATTAGAAGCAGAAACCTATCGCAAACGGTCTTTTCCCTATTGGATCGCCGCAGCTGCCGCCATGTTGGCGCTGGCTTTCCTCTTGGGCATCGCCCTTGGCGACCGCCACTCCGATCCTTTGCTGGACCACAACCACCCCACCAACAGCACCTGCTCCTGCAGGCCCACACCCACTTGGGCACCCACCCAAGTCGGAGGCCAAGCGGT
>JAZKZU010000171.1:0-11698 GCA_045612825.1 Eubacteriales bacterium | reverse complement strand
CTTATTTTTATATCATATGCTCAATAAAAATCCTTCCAATCGGTCGGCAATCTTGCGCTGCCCCGCATCGTTGGGATGCAGGCCGTCCGGCACAAATTTCTCCATAATCACGGGGATCCGAGGCTGCAAGCCCGACATCTTATACAAATCCAGCACAGGCAAACCCATATACTCGGCCGTGCGGCGGATGATATCCACGTAATCGCAAAGCCGTCCTACCGGCAGAGGCTTATTATCGCCGGCCATGTTGTCCTCACTACGCCGATGCAACGGGGTCATAATCACATGCACCGCATCGGGATTATGCTCCACCAGCCCCTTCATAAAGGTAAAGCAAGCGCCGCAGAAGGTTTCGGGCGTGGTATCGCCCCACTGCCCAAAGGGCGCATCGCCGTGACCAAAGTCATTCGTACCGCCGAAAAAGACGACGATTTCGGCATCGGTGGGCATCGCATCAATACGAGAAATAAAATCCTGATCAAAACTCGGCGTGGCATACGGCACACGCTGGGGCGCAATGCGAGTCCCCGAAATCCCGTCCACGTACAGATCCCAGTTGTATTTCTTGGCTAAAATGGCATGATACAGGGCATCAGGGCCGGTTGTGCCCACACCCTCGGTAATACTGTCGCCCATTACGGCAACCTTGCGATTTTTCAGTTCCATTCTTTTTTCTCCTTAAAAATTGATAACACCTAAGTGTTCCAATAAAATTTTCAGTCCAATCAGCACCAGAATCACACCGCCGACCAGTTGCGCTTTATTGGAGAACTTATCCCCAAACGCCGATCCGATTTTAACCCCAATGGCCGACAAGGTAAAGGTAGTAACTCCTATCAATCCAATAGCCCCGAACATCTCCACCGTGTTGAGTAGCATCGAAAAAGTAACTCCCACCGCCAAGGCATCAATACTGGTTGCTACTGCAGATAGAAACATATCCCACGCCCGCAGCGAGCAATCTCCGCCCTCGGGCACACCAAAGGAATCCCATATCATCTTGCCGCCGATAAAGCCGAGCAGGGCAAAGGCAATCCAATGATCAAAAGCCGTTATGTAATCCCGAAATGCCGTTCCCAAAAAGAACCCAAGCATCGGCATGAGCGCCTGAAATGCGCCGAACCACGCCCCGACGACAGCCATCTTCCCAAGGCTTGCTCGGCTCTGGCAAACCCCCTTGCAAATCGAAACGGCAAAGGCATCCGCACTCAATCCCACGGCAATTAAAAACAGTTCCGCAAAACCCAATATGTTCACCTCACATAATATACTTTATTATAGTGCCTCTGCGCCTATTCGTCAAGTAAAGAATATTCGACAAGCATTGACAAATTCCCGCATTTTGTATATCATACAAATAAAAGGAGGCGCTTGTATGGAAATTATCGATTTTATTGAAGGGCGTGACTGGCTGGGCCGTGAGTGGGACAGCTATCTCTACGCTCCCGAGTATCTCGTCTTTTTTGCCATCGCCGTGCTGACCGCCATCATCCTCCCTCTCGCCTTGCGCAAAAAGGAGGAGTCCACGCTTAAAAAAGTGCTGGTTGGTTTATGGCTGTTTTTGCTTGTTTATGACGTGTCAAAATTCCTATTCAGCTGGACCAGTACCGCCCTGCACGGTCAACCTTTCTCGGTCGCCTCGGCCCTGCCCTTCCACGCCTGCTCCACCCCGTGGTACGCCTTCCCGCTGGCCTTGCTCGCCAAAAAGGAGACCACCCGTCGGGCTTGGAGCGCCTATGTCTGCTCGATCAACCTGTTCGGCGGCATCATCGGTATGTTTATGGGTACGGCTATGATGCATCATTATTCCTTTGCCTCCTACTATGGCTCGCAAATGATGATCTATCATTCCGTCCTGCTCATTCTCCCCATGTTCATGCTGCTCACCGGCTATTACAAGCCGCAGTGGAAAGATATCTGGCTTGGCTTTGGCGTCTTTGGTTTGATCGCCACCCCCACTCTCATCTTCGATACCATATTCCAATGTGATTATATGTATATCTACGACGGCTCTACGCTCGAGCCATTCAAGGCCCTCGCCGCCCAGATGCCCCATCGGCTGGTGTGGACACTCATCGCCGTCGTCGGCTACTTCCTGCTAGTCGTCATCTTCCTCGACGCCGCCATCCTCATCCGCAAACAAATCGAAAAAAAGAAGTCGCTCAACTGAGCGACTTCTTCTTGTTTTATGAATTTTTCCATGTGGCATAATCCACGGCTACTCCATCAATTAAAAGGGTGTTTACATTTGCTCCGTCTTCTATTATCAGTACATTCTTATTCTTTACCTCAGTAAGGCTCAAGATATCAACCGTAGCACCGCTTCGAATCGTAATGGCTCCCGCCTTGGGCAAACTCCCGGAATACCCGGCTTTCGTTATAATCTCACCAACCTGCGTCCCTGCACCGATCTCGATACGGCCCAACACAAGCCCCATATTCTCCTTGGTGAGAATTCGATCAATCTGAGCATTTTCCGCATAGAAATTCGCGTGTTCCCACATCATTAAAGACCCCACCTGTCCGCCGTTCATCCAAACGGTGGAACTATTGGTAATCCCCATGTCGTAAACCGGTTTCCCCTGATCCCCGACAGCTGACGGCTTGGTACCCGTTACTTCGCAGTTGTTCATATGCAAATTGCCGTATACGGTAAAAGCCATCGTATAAGGATTGTTGCTGAAATAAATAACGTCTATATCCTTAATGTTAACATTTTCAAACACCGTGTTATGCTTGATCTTACTGCCGTAATGCCCTGCCGTTACCATCTGCATGGTACCGGTAATCGTTACGTCACGCACCGTAATGGTTTCCGAGGTCATCGAAGAAAATACGCAAGCCGACATCGGAACGGTTCCCGTAGCATCCACTTCACCTTTGGTGAAATATCCGCTGGCTCGTTTCCCGTTGCCGTCAAAAACATAGGCATCCTTCGTCTGCGTTTCATGGAATAACGGCAGATCAAACAAGGTCAAGTCGCTTTCCATTTCCGCACGGTTGTTCTCCAATACCGGCGGCTGATCCTTTCTGTCCATCCACGGATGTTTGGGGTTGGCGGGATAAAATGCCTCGTCCAGCGCCTGCTCCGCCGAAGAAAATCCGGTTGTCTGCACCGCCTGAGAATGAACGAAAATATCATAGGCCCCGTTCCCGTTGCCATCCAATTTCAATACCGTTTCATTCGTAGCCGTTTTATCCAGATACACCTGAAGCAGCGACGGAATGGTCGTCTGCCCGGGCGCCAACGCTACATCATGTACCGCTACCAAAATACAAAAGTTCTTGCCGTTGATCTGTGATACGAATTTATCCGTCCATTGCCAATGCCCATTGGGAAAGGCGGCATCGTTAACGGATAAGCCTACCATGTCAAATTCTTCCTCGGTGTACCCACCCATCTCCAATGCGATAAAGGTACGAACGTATACGTCCGTCGTTCCCGTATTTTCCACCGAAACGTACTTATCCACGGCGTTCTCTACCGTCAACCGCCGATAATCTCCGTCATTTTCCCAGCCAAGCTCTCCCACGTAGGGGTGCAGAGCCTTTAGTTGGGTAAAATCCTGCAATGCCGTCCGATCGGCGTTCCATTCCTGTTCAATCTGCCGAATTTGTACCGTGTCCTCAGCCATAAGATTAACCGTTTCATCCGATCCGGTCAAATAGGCAATCGTGCCTCCCGCACCAAGCAGAACAACAATAACAGTGAGCATCAAGAGCGTGAGTATTAATTTTTTCATGGTATTTGCTTCCTTTGGGGTTAAGTATTTTGCGACGGTAATATTGTAGCAAATACTTCGCCGTTTTTCAAGGGAATTTTCTTCCAAATGCAAACTTATGCTCATTGCTTTAGAATAGTAAAGAAGTCGCTCAACTGAGCGACTTCTTTTCTTTTTCAAATACGATAGCGCAACGGGATGGCAGATAGCAGAAAAAGCCCAGCCGCCCGTCGGACGTCTTGCCCGCCGTGTATGAGTAGGCGGTATCCACACGCCCCGCTCCGCCATAGGTCGGGGCATCGGTTGTCAGGCACACCCGATACTCACCCGCCTCCTCCACAGGCACAAAATAGCCCTCAAACGAGGCCGACGGATGAAAGTTAAAGGCAAATACCCTGTCTTTTTTCGAGTATATAAGTACCTTATCTTCCTGATGAATCCACTGGCTCTTGGCACGGGTCTTGAAGATGCCGTCCTTCTTGAGCAGTTTGATCATGGCTGTATCGAACTGCCGCAACGCCCCGTATCGCAGGGCGCTATGATCGGCCAAACTCCACTGCCTGCGGCAATAATGATAGCTCCAGCCGTTGCCCTCACGGGGGAAATCCACCCATTCGGGATGCCCAAACTCATTACCCATAAAGTTGAGATACCCTTCGCCCACCACGGTGGCCGTCACAAGCCGTATCATCTTATGCAGGGCAATACCCCGTGCAATCACGGGCGAATCGGACGCCTGATCCATGTGCCAGTACATCTCGGCATCACACAGGCGGAACATGATAGTCTTGTCCCCCACCAGCGCCTGATCGTGCGACTCGCAATAGCCGATGCTCTTTTCCTTGGGACGGCAGGAGGTCAGTTCAAACCATAACTTATACATGTCCCAATCCTCGTCCCGATACTCTTTAAGGAACTTGATCCACAGATCGGGCACGCCCATCGACAACCGATAGTCAAACCCCAGCCCGCCGTCGGCAATCGGCAAAGCCATGCCGGGCATCCCCGACATATCCTCGGCTATCGTAATCGCCTGCGCCTTTACCTCATGCACCAGTTCATTGGCCAGCATCAGGTAGGTCACCGCCTCACGGTCGGTATTCTCGGAAAAATACATATCGTAATTGACAAAGGCCTGCCCCAACCCATGATCATGGTAGAGCATCGAGGTCACCCCGTCAAACCGAAACCCGTCAAAATGGAAAATCTCCATCCAGTACTTGAGGTTGGAAAGCAGAAAATGCAAAACCTCATTCTTATCATAGTTAAAGAGCTTCGTATCCCACGCCGGATGATGCCCTCTGGCCCCCTCGTGGAAATACTGATACTCGGTACCGTCAAACCGATTCAGCCCCTCATTGGTGTTCTTGACCGCATGGGAATGTACCACGTCCAGCAGCACCGTAATCCCCTTGGCGTGCGCCTCATTGATCAGGGCTTTGAGCTCCTGCGCCGTTCCGTAACGGGAGGATGGGGCATAGAAATTCGACACCTGATAGCCGAACGACCCGTAATAGGGATGCTCCATGATGGCCATGATCTGAATGGTGTTGTAGCCCATCTTCTTAATGCGGGGCAGGATATTCCGTCGGAATTCCTCATAACTGCCCACCTTGCCCTCTTCCTGCGCCATTCCGATATGACATTCGTAAATGCAGGGCTTATTTGTCGGCTTAAACCCCTCATCGGTCCAGCCGAAACGGTCGGTGAGTACGTCGTCCACCACCGCACACCACGCATGGGTGTCGGGGTCTTGCACCACACGAGTCGCATAGGCAGGCACACGGCGCAACATCTCACCGTTATGCCATACAATGGCCTGCAGGTGTTCTCCTACCGTCAGATGCGGCAGATGAACTTCCCACACCCCGTTGTCTTTGCGCTCCATGGGGCAGGCGGACATATCCCAGCCGTTAAAATCCCCCGTCAGATACATGGCATCGGCGGCAGGCGCCCACTCTCGGTAGACCCAGCCTTCTCCCTCGGGGTGGATGCCGAAATAGCGGTATCCGTTGGCAAAATCGGACAGGCGCCCATTCCCCGCCAGTTCACGGCGCTTCTTTTGATAATCGGACAACCTCGTCTCCAACGCCGCCCGATGGGGCGTTAAATACGGATCTATCTTCAGGATCCTCATACGATCCCTCCTTTATACGATTCGGTTGCGTTCCTCTTTCTTGTAAAAACTCTCGATATTTTTGGCCATCTCCCCAACACAGCGCATACGTGCCTCATAAGACCCCCACGCCATGTGCGGCGTGAGGCAGACCTGAGGCAAGCCCCGCAATCCGTAAAATGGATGATCCTCGCCAAACGGCTCAACCGAGTACACGTCACACCCCAGGGCGATTTTTCCCTCTTTTACCGCCTGCGCCAAAGCCGCCTCGTCGGTTACTGCGCCACGGGCCGTATTCACCACGATCGCCCCCTCTTTCATGGCGGCGATCCGCTCGCGGCACAGCATCCCTCTTGTCTGCGGGGTCAAAGGACAATGCAAAGAGAGGATGTCCGACTCACGGCAAAGCCGATCCATGTCGGCCGCTTCAAATTCCCTTTCCTCACCCCGTCGGCTCATCAGCACCCGACAGCCAAACGCCTGCGCCAAGCGGGCGACCCGGCGGCCGATGCCGCCTCCGCCGACCACGCCCCACGTCTTGCCCGCAAGCTCGCAAAATACGGGTGTTAGCTTATTGGCCACACCCGATGCCGTGTACCGCCCATCGTTGACATAGTCGGTATACTCAGGGATGTGCGTGGCCAGGTTCAGCGCCATGGCCAGCGTCAACTGTGCCACACTGTCGGTCGAATACCCCGGCACGTTACAAAGGGCAATGCCGGCACGGCGGCAATAGTTGGTATCTATATTATCATACCCCGTCGCCGCTACACAAATCAGTCGAACCGAGGTACCAGCCAGATTCTTTTCATGGAGTTTGATCTTGTTGAGTACCGCCACGTCGGCATCACTCAACCGCTCCTGCACCTGTTCGGGCGCCGTATTTCCGCACACCGAAAGCTCCCCCACCGCAGCCAGGGCCGACAGGTCAATATCCTCACCCAAGGTATCCTTATCCAACACTACAATTTTCATATCGTTCCTCTTATCACAACAGTACCGTACTGATCAGTATCACACAAAAGCCCACCAATAAGGCATAGGTTGCGCCCCGCTCATGCCCGTGGGCATGGGTTTCGGGAATCATCTCGTCGCTCACCACGTACAGCATCGTACCGCCCGCAAAGGCCAGCGCAAAGGGCAGAATGGCCGTGGAAACACTCACCGCAAAATAGCCGATCAGCGTGCCGACTACCTCAATCACGCCCGTCATCAGCGCAATCACAAAGGTGCGCAGGGGTTTTACCCCCACCGCCAACATCGGCCCGATAATCACCATACCCTCAGGAATGTCCTGCAAGGCAATACCGCCGGCAATCAGAAAGGCCTGCCCGGTATCCCCCGCGCCGAAACCAACACCCGCCGCAATGCCTTCGGGCAGATTGTGTATCGCAATGGCCAGCACAAAAAGCAGTACCTTGCTTAGGTTGACATTGTTATGGGCTTCGCCGTCCACACCCGCCATTTTGTGTAGATGCGGCACCAGCCGATCCAGCAGATTCAAACACAGTGCGCCAACAAAAATGCCGCCCACCGTCATCAGGATGCCCCATCGGCCGCCGTATTCCAGCGAAGGCAGAATCAACCCCAGAACCGCCGCCGCCAGCATTACGCCGGCCGCAAAGGATAGGACAATATCGGAAAATTTATGGGATATCTTCTTAAATACAAAGCCGATAATCGCACCAATAACCGTAGCACCGCCCACGCCCATGGCCGTAATCATGACTATATCCATCGTTATACCCTCCTATAAAAAGTATATGCCAATGCATCAGAATCGGCGCATCAGCCGAATGTAAAACTCCACCGTACGGCACACCGTGTCCAAACGAATATGCTCATTATGCCCATGGATGGACGCCCGCTCCTCGTCATTTAAGTCCATCGCCGAGAAACGATACACCCGATCGGAAATGCGCCCGTAATGGCGGGAATCGGAGCATTGCACCATCAGATAGGGCGCTACGATACACCCGTTCCACACCTCACGCACCGCCTTGGTCAGCCCGTCAAAACCGGCACAGTCCACCGTCGAAATCCGGCTTGGCTCCATGGCACCAAAGGCCTCGATCTCGATCCCGTCATCGGCCACTCGGCGGCGCAACTGCGCCATCACCGACTCGAGCGACTCGGCCGGATTGATGCGGATATTCGATACCATCTGCGCCGTCGGCGGAATCACGTTGGCCGCCGCCGAACCCTGCATCTGGGTGAAGGCCACCGTCGTGCGAAGCAGGGCGTTAAGATCCCCGCCTGCCGCACGGCAAATGCGATCCAGAACAGGCGAAAACAACCACAAATTCGCAAAAATCATGCGATAGAAAAAGGTCGAATGCCGTCCCAAGGTATCAAACATCTCGACCGCCGGCGCCGTCATGCGATAAGAAAAGGGCCGCCGCACCACACGGGCGCAGGCCGTCGCCAACCGCTCCACAGGCCCGTTCGGTTCGGGCGCCGAAGCATGGCCGCCCGCCGACTTGACCCGATACCGCACGTTCAAATATCCCTTCTCGGCAATGCCAATCATGGCGCAGGGCGCATCCACACCGGGGAATACCTGCTCCACAACCGCACCGCCCTCATCCAATACCATCGAGGGGGTAATGCCTTGCTTTTCAAACCAATCCACAATATGATCGGCCGCAGGCCCGTTGCTCTCCTCCTGCCCCGAAAAGGCAAAGTATATATCCTGCTCAGGGGTGAAGCCTTGGGCGATCAGATGCTCGGCCGCGCTCAGAATCCCGTTAACCGTCACCTTAGTGTCCAGCGTACCCCGCCCCCACATCTTGCCGTCCTCAATCACGGCCGCAAAGGGCGGCTTGTCCCAGCCATCCTCCTCCACAGGCACCACGTCAAAATGCGCCATCAGGATAAGCGGCTCGCCGTCCCCCTTTCCCTTCCAACAAAAGAGCAGAGCCTTCTCCTCCAGCCGCTCAAAACAGCAGGTGGCAAAGACGTTCGGGTACAACTTGGGGATCAAGCCGATCAACTTGTCAAACTCAGTTTTATCCTCTAATCTCGGATCGGCATAGGATACGGTCTTACACCGCACCAATTCCTGCAAATTTTGTATAACCCTCTCACGGTCAAAAGCCATCGGCTCAGCCGTCGCCGACTCTGCCTCTTTCGGGGTGAACCGCAGGGTGCGAATCAAAATCACCGCCACCAAAACCACTACTATTCCAAGCGGAATCAGAACCCACATACTCTATATCCTTTCTGTTTAAATTGTTTTTTTGTAATGCTCGGGCGTTTGATCCGCATTATAGGTCGGATCACCGGGGAATATCCCGCACATACCCTGCATCACGTGATAGGCACGGCCTTGCAATTCCTTGGCCGACTCCTGTGCGCCGAGCGACTTATCGGCAAACAACGGCTCCCCGATATGTAGATCGACAAGGGGCGTTTTCACAAAATGCTTGAGCGGCCCCCGTCTGGGACGGAAGGAAAAAGCCATAGGAATGATGGGACGGTCGTACTTGACCGCATATTGGAACACCGACTTCTTAAAGGGGCGCACGTCGGGATAGTAGAACCACATCGACCCCTCAGGATAATAGTGCAACCATTTCTTGCTTTCCAGCACTTCCTCAATGGCGTGTTTGAATTTGACCATGGCCCGCAAACTGTTGGTGGGCACGGGAATCCCGCCCGCCATACGAATCAGCGGCCCATTCGGCCCTACCAAGTTCCCACTCCACGCAGGGAAATGCGCCATGCGGGGCGACAGCGCCAGCATCACGCAGATAAAATCCCACATAAACACGTGGTTGGCAATGGTGATCGCGCCGTTTTTGAAGGCATCCTTGTGCTTTCTCAGATTTTTACGCCCATAGACACGAAGCCCGTGGGTGATCTTGGTTAGCCACGAAAGTACTCCGTGCACCAGCGCCCAGCAAACGGTGCGCCGAATCCCAAACCATAACCCCTTTTCCAGATAGGGGTAATTCTCATCCAAAACAACATCCCGCAGATGCTTTACGGTAATCATGTGCTCATCACACTTTTCGGGATATTGGTAGTCTATATTATGACGGTAATACATACATTTCCCTGCCTTCCTTTTCTTACCTTTTATTATAACAGACTTTTTATAAAATGCCAACCTGTTTTTACAATCAAAAAAGCGGCGGAGAAACTTCTCCGCCGCCCATCATCAATGCCACAGGATATACCCCAGCCCCATCAAAATATAGAGCGGGCCAAAGCAGTACACCATAAACATTTCGGTATGGGGTACCTTGGTCTGAAAACAGTCGGTAACCGCCAGACATTCCATTACGTACGCCCCCGCACCGGCAAAATACCCAATCGACTTGAGCACGTTATAGGCCGAATGCAAAAAAAATGAGGCCACAAAAAAGAGCACAGCCAAGGCGACAAACACATTACGCAAAATCAAAAGTATATAATCGGCCTTCGGGTGCAGCCCATGGGTCAATTCCTCTTTATCGGGTATGGTGGCATCCACCGTGTGCTTGATCGTCTCCAGCAATTTCGGCATATTTCGCCCTCCTTTTGCATTCATTATACCATATCGTATGGGCGATGGCAACAAAAGTTGAGCGAATTTTATTTGCAATTTGTGGAAAGCAAAAAACAAAGCCTTACTTAATTTCCTGCTCCAAATTATCAAACTCCGGCGTGGAGAAAAATTCTCCTAAGGTTATTTCCAATCCGTCGCAAAGTTTTTTAATTGTAGTGATCGATACATCACGCCTACGCACATCCATCATACTATATGCGGTAGACGGAGTAACTCCTGAAATATTAGCCAATTCGTTTATTTTTATGTTTCTTTCCTCGCACAATGTTTTAATTCTATCAGCCACAACATCTTTGACGCTCATCTCATTCACCTCAAAAATATTGTATGCAATTTTACATTGCCGCGTATACGCACTTGCGTAATGCGCTAAATAATGTTATAATTTAGAATCATTATATGATTCGAGGTGGTAAAATGAGATGCGAAAATATTTTTTGCATTTATCAATCCAACGGCAGATGCACCTTAGACGAGGTTAGCATGGATATCTTGGGAATGTGCACAGAATGCATATATGCAAACATTGATAAAGATATTTTAGAGCAAGCAAGAGTAAAATTGTTAAAAGAGTACGAAAAATTAGACAGTAAATAGGACTACGATTTGTTATGATAAAGTTTTCTCGAACCTACGACCCATACGTTTGCGGTGCCCGAAAAAATGCTCGGGTACAGGTCACTCATGCTACCGATAACACTCTTTAATGATCCACGCAAAGCAGCTTCTCGCAATTCTTTCCATCTATTACTCACCTCTCCTCTTCCTCTCTCATAAGATGAAGTGAGGAGGTGAAACTGATGACTACTTTTTGTCGCGAAAACAAACTGAGTTGCGTAGGATTGGCAGTAATTGCCAGTGTAATTCTCGGCGTGATCACTGCCTTTTTGCGGATTACCGCTGTGATCACGATAACCCCGGCATTTCTGTGGGTAGCACTGGGCATTGCCATCGGCTACCTTGCTATTTTGCTGGCAACCACCGGATACGGTCGGGCGAACTCCTGCCGATACGGTAGCGGTGCGTTGACTGCGGTTTTGGCCGGCATCTTGGGCACCGCACTGATCTCGGTGATACTATTGGCGATACCCTTTGTCGCCACCAGCGTCATCGGCGCCATTCTGGCAGGGCTCCTGATTCTATTCTTGTCCCTGATCGTGTCCGCCACCGTATGTCTGGTGTCCCACTGCTACAATCAACAAAACGATAATTAAATTCCGAATGTGAAAAGAAAAATCCGTCCTCAAAAGAGGACGGATTTTCATTTGGCGCCTCAAGTAGGAACTCTCCCTCGCTGCGGCTCGGGCT
>JAZKZU010000170.1:0-7962 GCA_045612825.1 Eubacteriales bacterium | reverse complement strand
CGAAAAGCAGGCACAGGAACTGATGCGCCGAGCCCAGACGGGTCAGCAGGTGCGGGACGGTGCCGACGTGTGCTTGTGCGGTGCGGTCAATGCCGGTAAATCGTCACTCATGAATCGCCTCTCGCAGGCCGACCGCTCGATCGTTACCGATATCCCGGGTACGACCCGTGATGTCGTCACCCATTCGATTGTGCTCGATGATCTGCGCATCAACCTGCTCGATACGGCAGGCCTTCGGGATACCGACGATCCGGTCGAGCGCATCGGTGTGGAAAAGAGCCGCAAGGCGGTTGAGCAGGCGGCGGTCATTCTCTGTCTGTTTGATGCCTCCCGAGAACTGTCACAGGAAGATATGGAACTGATCGCCTCGGTCGATAAGACACGGGCGGTGGCGGTAATCAACAAAACCGATCTGGAAGAAAAGATAAACAAAGAGTATATTAAAGATAATTATAAACATTTTGTCGAAATTTCTGCCAAAACAGGGCAGGGCATGGAACAAATAAAGAGCAAAATCAAGGAAATGGCCTTTGGCGGTGCCGTGATTGATGAGGGATTGATCTTCTCCTTGCGGCAGGCCGACTGCATTAAGCAGATGGCACAGGTCGTTGAGGAAGCACGACTTGCGGCCGAGGCGGGCGTAACCTATGATGCCGTTGGGGTACTCATCGACGGTGCGGTAGCGGCAGCGGGGGAGATGACCGGCGAGTCGCTGACCGAGGATACTGTGCACGCCATCTTCGACCGATTTTGTGTAGGGAAGTAAGAAAGGAAAGTTATGCAACTTTACGAGGCAGGACAATTTGATATTGCCGTTATCGGTGCCGGACACGCCGGTATTGAGGCGGGCATGGCGGCCGCACGGCTGGGAAAGAAAACGATTGTCTTTACCATCAATCTCGATGCCGTGGGCAATATGCCTTGTAACCCGTCCATCGGTGGCACGGCCAAAGGTCATTTGGTACGGGAGATCGATGCGCTGGGCGGCGTAATGGGACGGGTGGCCGATGAGTGTTTCATTCAGTCCCGTATGCTCAATCGGGGCAAAGGCCCTGCCGTATATTCTCTGCGGGCGCAGATCGATCGCTCGGCTTATCGCCTGCGTATGAAGGAGATTCTGGAAACCACGCCCAACCTGACCTTGCGACAGGGCGAGGTTGTGGATATCGAGGTGCAGGACGGCAAGGTTTGCGCCGTGATTACCCGCACGGGCGGGCGGTACGCCGTCAAGGCCGCCGTTCTGGCTACCGGCACTTTTTTGGATGCCCGCATCATCATCGGCGAAACGGTCATCGCTTCGGGCCCCGATGGGATGCAGCCTGCGGTCGGATTAGAACAAAAATTAAAAGACCTCGGCGTTTCGATGCGCCGATTCAAGACGGGTACGCCCTCACGGGTGCACGCCGACAGTATCGACTATTCTCAGCTTGAACCCCAGCCGGGCGACGAGCCGCCCGAACCCTTTTCCTTTGATAATGAGGATACCGACTTTGGCAAAAACAAGGTCTTGTGCCATCTGGCCTATACCAATGAAACGACCCATCAGGTCATTTTGGATAATCTTCACCTGTCCCCGCTTTTCTCGGGCGTCATCGAAGGCATCGGCCCTCGCTACTGCCCCAGTATCGAGGATAAGGTCAATCGCTTTCGGGATAAGTCCCGCCACCCGCTCTTTATCGAGCCGATGGGCGAGAACACCAAAGAGGTCTACCTGCAGGGTATGTCCTCCTCTCTCCCTGAATGGGTACAGCTGAAATTCCTGAGAACGATCAAGGGCTTAGAACAGGTCGAGGTCATGCGCAGCGCCTATGCCATCGAGTACGATTGCGTCGATCCTCTGGAATTATTTTCCAGTTTAGAATTCAGAAAGATTGAGGGTCTCTACGGCGCAGGCCAGTTCAACGGTTCGTCGGGTTATGAAGAAGCGGCGGCGCAGGGCTTGATGGCCGGCATCAATGCCGTAAGGAAGATAGACGGGAAAGAGCCGATCGTGTTGGATCGTGGCAGTTCCTATATCGGCACGCTGATTGATGATCTGGTAACCAAAGGGACAAACGAGCCCTACCGTATGATGACTTCTCGCAGTGAGTATCGCTTAATTTTGCGACAGGATAATGCCGATGCTCGCCTTATGCCGCTGGGTCATGAGATCGGACTGGTGGACGAAGATCGTTTTGCCGCCTTTGAGAAGAAGCAACAGCTCATGTTGCAGGAGATCGAACGCCTGCGCCGCACCACGGCCGCTCCGAGCGAGGCGGGAAACGCCATGCTGGAAGCCAAGGGAAGTACGCCCTTGCAAACCGGCATTAAATTGGCCGAACTGCTCAAACGCCCGCAGGTCTGCTATGACGATCTGGCGGTGTTTGATCAGGCTCGTCCGTCCTTGCCTCGCAGTATTATCGAGCGGGTGCAAACCGAATTGAAATACGAAGGCTATATCAAACGGCAGTTGGCGCAGATCAAAGAGTTTCGGCGCATGGAGGCGATGTTGCTTCCCAAAGACATGGACTACATGGCCTTGGAGGGCTTGCGCATGGAAGCCCGTCAGAAACTCAGCGCCGCACGGCCGGATAATTTGGGACAGGCCTCCCGCATCAGCGGTGTCAGCCCCGCCGATATTTCGGTGCTGATTATCGAACTGTCGAGCCGCAAAAAGGAGAATCCGCATGACGATAACACAACTGTGTGCTAAGCAGGGTTTGGAAATCGGCGTGGAGCAGCAAAACCAAATGGATAGCTACACCGATTTTCTGCTTAGCGAAAACGAGAAATACAATCTAACCGCCGTTCGGGATCGGGAGGGCGTGATCGGTCGGCATCTGTTCGATTCCTTAGCGCCCATCTTCTTGGATGAATTCCCGCAAGAGCCCAAATCCGTTATTGACGTTGGCACGGGCGGCGGATTGCCCGGCATCCCCTTGGCGATTGCCGCTCCGCAACATCAGTACACATTATTGGACAGTACCGAGAAAAAGTGCGCCTTCCTGCGTGCCTTCTTGTCACAGGTCAATCTGCCCGTAGAGGTAGCATGGGGACGAGCCGAGGAACTCGGGCAAGCCGAATTTCGAGAGAAATTTGACGTAGCGGTCAGCCGTGCCGTTGCAACTCTGCCCGCCTTGTGCGAACTGGTCTTGCCGATGCTCAAAGTCGGCGGCCGATTCCTGGCCTACAAAGGCGAAAAGGGACGGGAAGAACTGGAGGTCGCCCGCCATGGAATAGACGTACTGGGTTGCCGAGTGGTTAAGGTGCTGGATGCGCCCACGTCTGACGGAAGCCCCGCCTGCCTTATTATAATAGAAAAAGAAAAACAAACGCCCAAACCATATCCCCGCAAATGGGGTCAAATCAAAAAGAAGCCATTATAATAAAAAAAGAGTGAATGTAAACCCTGAACATTCACTCTTTTCTCTTTTATTGTTCCACGTGGAACATTATTTTACTTTGGGAATGGAAATGGAATAATAGATGTACCGCTCGTCCTCTGATTTGTCCGAGCGCGCGGCAATTCCTTGTTTGGAAAGCAGGCGCAACGAGTGATCAATGGAGTTGATAAACAAACGAATGTCTTTAATATATATCGTGCGATTGGGTTTGGGCGGGGGAGAGAGCAGGGTGTGAATGTATTGCTCGGCCTTGTCTACTGTTAATTGCTTTTGCGCAATGTGAGTAAGAGCGGCCGCCTGCATATCCTCAGGGAGGGAAAGCAGCGCACGGGCGTGCCGTTCGGTCAGTTTATGCTGACGAATTTGAGAGCGGATCGATTCGGAAAGTCCCAGCAATCGCAGTTTGTTGGCTACGCAGGAGGGGGACTTGCCGATCTTGCCTGCCACCTCGGCTTGGGAGAGCCCTGTTGTTTCGATCAGATCCCGAATACCCGCCGCTTCCTCAAAGGGGTCTAAATCGCACCGTTGCAGGTTTTCCACCAGAGCGGCCAACTGTTTTTTCTCCTCGTCCCAATGGCGTACCACGCAGGGAATCTCGGAAAGCCCCGCCAAGCCGGCGGCTCGCCAGCGCCGCTCGCCCGCAATGATGCGGTATTGCCCGTCCACCTTATGTACCGTAATGGGGGAGAGCACCCCCAGCTCCCGAATGGAATCGGCCAGCGACCGCAGCGCCTCTTGATCAAACTGCTTGCGGGGCTGGTTGGGGTCAGGCGTGATACGGGAAAGCGGCAGAATCTTATAAGAAGTGTCTTTCTCAAACATTTTTCATCCTCCTTTATATAAAGAATACCATCTTTTGCTGTCAAAAAAGGCAGAATTGCGGAAAATAAAAAAATTTGTTCCACGTGGAACATTCGGGCTTCCTTTTTTGATTCGGTTGTGGTATAATCTAAAATTGTAAGAGTAGCAAAAGACAGGAGAAACAATATGGGTAAAATTATCGCCGTTTCCAACCAAAAAGGCGGCGTGGGTAAGACAACAACCGTCATCAACGTCTGTGCCGGCATTGCCGCGCGGGGCTATCGGGTGCTGATTGTTGACCTTGACCCGCAGGGAAATGCCACCAGCGGTTGCGGGATCTCCAAGAAGAAGGTCGTGCGCTCGGTCTATGATGCCATGGCCGATGCTTCCGTGGCCACGCAATGTCTGCTGTATACGGCAACCGAGAATATGTTTATCATGCCCGCCAATGCCGATCTGGCTGGTGCCGAGATCGAAATGGTGGAAGTGGAAAACCGTGAGTTTCTGCTGAAAAATGCACTTTCGATGATTCGGGATAAGTTCGACTATATCTTTATCGATTGTCCCCCCTCCTTGGGTATGTTAACCCTCAACGCCCTTAATGCCGCCGATACGGTGCTCATCCCCATTCAGTGTGAGTATTTCGCGTTGGAAGGTTTGTCGCAGTTGACCAATACCATCCGCTTGGTGCGCCAGCGCTTTAATTCCCGATTGGAGATTGAGGGGGTGTTGCTGACCATGTTCGATGGAAGACTTAACCTCTGCCTGCAGGCGGCGCAGGAGATTAAGAAATACTTTGCCGATAAGATGTATGCCATGGCCATTCCCCGCAACGTGCGCATCTCCGAAGCGCCCAGCCATGGAATGAGTGTCTTGCAATACGATCGCAGTTGCAAGGGTGCGGCGGCCTATGATGCCGTTGCCGTTGAATTTTTGAAGAGAAACGGGAGATTGTAATATGGCAGTAAAAAAAGGATTAGGAAAAGGTCTGGGCGTCCTCTTCGAGGATAATAGCATGGAAATCGCCGAGCCGACAACGAGCGGCGAAGGCGGCCCCATTATGGTAAGTATCTCCGATATCGAACCCAATCGGGAACAACCCCGTGTCATGTTTGATGAAGAGAAGTTGAATGAGCTGGCCGAATCGATACGAGAGCACGGCGTTTTGACCCCGTTGCTGGTTTCCCCGATCGGCAAAGGGCGCTATCGCATCATCGCCGGTGAGCGCCGCTGGCGTGCTTCTCGTATTGCCGGTATCAAGAAATTGCCCATCATTGTTAAAGACGTATCGGCGCAGGAGATTATGGAGATCGCCCTGATTGAAAACCTGCAACGAGAAGACTTAAATATTATAGAAGAAGCCAAAGGCTATAAGCGCCTGTCCGATGAGTTTGGCATGACCCAGGAGCAGATGGCCAAGCGTGTGGGCAAGTCCCGCCCCGTTGTGGCCAATGCATTGCGCCTTTTGACTTTGCCCGAAGATGTGATTTCTTTGCTCGAAGAGGGTAAACTATCGTTAGCCCACGGCAAATCTCTGCTGTCTTGTGAGGATGCCGACAGCATCTCCCGCTTGGCCGCCGAGTGCGCCCAAAAGGAACTGACCGTCCGTGAACTCGAAGCGCTCATTAAAAAGCGCCAGCTCCCGCCCCGTCAGGGTAAACTGCCCGTCGATCGGTTGTACTACGATTCTCTGGCTACCGACCTGACCGCCGCGCTCGGCCGTAAGGTCTCGGTCAATCCTTCCCGCAAAGGCGGCAAATTGGTCATCGAATACTACTCCGACGACGATCTAACCGACCTTGCCGAACGCCTGAATAAATAATTTGTAATATTTCACGATTTTATACCGATAGTATAAGGAGAAAAGAAAATGATTGATATTAAATTTTTAAGAGCCAATCCGGACGTAGTCAAAGAGAATATTCGTAAGAAGTTTCAGGATGAGAAGCTGGTGCTGGTGGATGAGGTAATTGCGCTGGATGCCGAGTACCGTGCGGCCAAGGGCAAGTGCGACGAACTGCGTGCCCGTCGCAACGCCGTGTCCAAGCAGATTGGCGGATTCATGGCCAAGGGCGAGCGTGGGGCGGCCGAGGCGGATAAGAAAGAAGCGGCGGCCATTGGTGAAGAACTGGCGGCCCTGTCGGCCAGAGAGCCCGAACTGGAAGAACAGATCAAGCAGCGCATGATGGTCATTCCCAATATCATTGACCCCACCGTTCCCATCGGTAAAGACGATAGCGAGAACGTCGAGGTTGAGCGCATCGGCGAGCCGATCGTGCCCGATTTTGAGATTCCCTATCACGTTGATATTATGGAAAATCTCAAAGGCATTGATTTGGATGCCGCCAGAAAGACCTCGGGTAACGGCTTCTATTATCTGTGCGGTGATATTGCCATGCTCCATTCGGCCATCCTGTCCTATGCCCGTGACTTTATGGTTGGCCGTGGTTTTACCTATTACATCCCGCCGTTCATGATTCGTTCCTCGGTTGTCAACGGCGTTATGAGCTTTGCCGAAATGGAAAACATGATGTATAAGATCGAGGGTGAAGATCTGTATTTGATCGGAACCAGCGAACACTCCATGATCGGTAAGTTTATCGATACCTTCTTGGATAAAGAAAGCCTGCCGCAGACCTTGACCAGCTATTCACCCTGCTTCCGTAAAGAGGTAGGTGCCCATGGCATCGAGGAGCGCGGCGTTTACCGCATCCATCAGTTCGAGAAGCAGGAAATGATCGTGGTCTGCGAGCCGGAGGACAGCCCCGAATGGTTTGTCAAACTCTACACCAATACCGTCGATTTTTTCCGCTCCCTCGATATTCCCGTCCGTACCCTCGAGTGCTGCTCGGGTGACTTGGCTGACCTGAAGGTCAAGAGTATCGACGTCGAGGCGTGGTCTCCCCGTCAGCAGAAATATTTTGAGGTAGGCAGTTGCTCCAATCTGGGCGATGCACAGGCCCGCCGTCTGGGCATCCGCATCCGTGGCGAAAAGGGCAATTATTTTGCCCATACCCTCAACAACACCGTTGTCGCTCCGCCCCGTATGCTCATCGCCTTCCTTGAGAACAATCTGCAGGCCGACGGCAGCGTTCGCATCCCCGAAGCCCTTCGCCGCTATATGGGCAAGGACGTTATCTCGGTAAAATAAGAACCATTCCTATTTTATAAAGGTGTAAATAAAGTATGTTATTTTTTGTATCGCAAAGCACCGATCCTACCTACAATTTAGCCATGGAAGAGCATCTGTTGACCAAGTATCGGGAGGATATCTTCTTCTTGTGGCGCAATGGTCCGTCCATCATCATTGGGCGCAATCAGAATGCCTATAGTGAGATCAACATTGACTATGTGAATGAGCATCGCATCCGTGTGGTACGCCGCATTACCGGCGGCGGCGCGGTTTTCCACGATCTGGGCAATGTGTGTTTCTCCTTCATGACCAAAGCCACCGCAGGGGACGAGCTGTCCTTTGCCCGCTTCACCGCACCGGTGGTCGACTATCTGCGCTCGCTCGGTATCAATGCCGGTCTTACGGGCCGTAACGATATTGAGATTGAGGGCAAGAAGATTTCGGGCAACGCCCAGACCAAGGTGGGCAAGCGCTTTTTGCATCATGGCACGTTGCTTTTTGAGGTTGGCATGGCCGATCTGACCGGCGCTTTGCAGGTGCACCCGCTTAAGATCAAATCGAAGGGCATCGCCAGCGTGCGGGCCCGTGTGTCCAATATCTCCGAGCATCTGTCCTCTCCCATGACGGTGGAGGAGTTTATGCAGG
>JAZKZU010000169.1:0-2182 GCA_045612825.1 Eubacteriales bacterium | reverse complement strand
CCAGAGTTTCTTACGGTAGTTTAAGTCACAGGAGATCTTTACGCCTGCTTCTTTTGCTGCCTTACATGCTTCCAGACAGATTTCAGCCACATCATCGTTCAGAGCGGGAGTGATACCGGTAAAGTGGAACCACTCAGCGCCTTCAAAGATCTTCTTCCAGTCGAAATCTTCTTTGGAAGCGGTGTAAATGGAAGAACCTGCTCTGTCATAGATAACCTTGGAAGGTCTCTGGGAAGCGCCCTTTTCCAGATAGTAGATACCCACACGGTCACCGCCACGGGTGATCTTGGAGGTGTCAACGCTAAAGTAGCGCAGGGAGTTGACAGCCGACTGACCGATGGCGTGCTTGGGGAGCTTGGTAACGTAGCAGGAGTCCAGCCCATAGTTGGCCAAGGACACGGCCACATTGGCCTCGCCGCCGCCGAAGGTGGCCTGCATCTGATCGTTCTGGAAGAAGCGGTAATAGCCGTTGGGGGCTAAGCGAAGCATGATTTCACCAAAAGTAACTACTCTTTTCATGGTTATGCCTCCATTTTATCCAAGGATTCCTTGACAAAGAAACTGCCGCCGATGGCCGCAATCTTGTCAAAGGCCAAAAATTCATCAATGTTGCTGCGATCGACACCGCCGGTCGGGATAAACTTGACCTGCGGGAAGGGAGCGGCCAGCGCCTTGAGCGCCTTGAGCCCGCCGTAAACATTGGCAGGGAAGAACTTGAGCGTGGTCAGCCCCAGCTCCCGCGCCTGCATGATCTCGGTAGGAGTTACGCAACCGGGGTAGTAGGGAATGTTATTCTCGCGGCAAACCTCGGCCACACCGACCGACAGGCCGGGGGAAACGATGAAGGTAGCGCCTGCGGCCAGAGCGGCTTTGCACTGCTCGGCATTGATAACAGTACCGGCACCGATCTCCATATCGGGATGGTTCTTAACAGCCAGAGCAATCGCCTCGGCCGCACAAGCGGTGCGGAAGGTGATCTCTGCGGTATGAATGTCGTTATTTTTCAGGGCATTCATGATTTTATCGGTTTCACCAAGTTCCTTGATGACAACAACGGGGATGAATTTTTCCATTAGAATCTCTCCTTATTTTGTTCCGGTGAAGGTGTCGGACAGATCGACAACCGTGCCGCTGGCCACATTGGTCTTGCGGCGGGAAGTCTTAACACGCTTCATCAATTCTTCATAGTATACCTCATGATCGAAGGGTAAATCAACCGGTTTACCCAAGAAAGAGGACAAATGCATAGCGTTGGACAGGGTCAGACCGTTGATGCCCTCACGGCCGTCAGCGATCAGCGGAGTGCCCATCAGAATGGCATCGGCCCAAGCGTTGATAACGCCCTTGTGCTGAGGATTGGCGCCGTCGAGTTCAGGATCGATCTCAACCGTCTTGATCTGGCCGAAGGGAGCGGTATTGGTCTTAGAGAACTCCTGCTCGGTCATTTCAAATTCCATGATCTTGAGTTCGTTGTTCTCGGCAACCAGCTTGGCTTTATCGAGCTGGATTTCAAAGCGGTTAGAACCGCAGGCATCGCCGGTGGTGGTGATGAACACGCCGGTAGCGCCGTTGGCGTACTCGACATAAGCGGTCACATCGTCTTCCACCTCAATGTCATGCCACTTGCCGTAGTGCAGCTTGGCATCGACCTTGACAGGCATACCGCAGATCCACTGCCACATATCGAGCTGATGAGGGCACTGGTTGAGCAGAACGCCGCCGCCTTCGCCCGACCAGGTGGCACGCCAATCGCCTGAATCGTAGTAGGCCTGAGGACGATACCAGTTGGTAATGATCCAGTTGGTGCGGCGGATCTCGCCGTACTTGCCCGAATGAACCAGCTCGTGCATCTTGCGATAGATGCAGTTGGTACGCTGGTTGAACATCATGCCGTAAACAACCTCGGGATGCTTGTCGGCCACAGCGTTCATTTCCAGAACCTGCTTGGTGTATACGCCGGCCGGCTTCTCAACCAGCACGTGAATGCCACGCTCCATGCAGGCAATGGCGTATGTAGGATGGTCATAGTGAGGCACGCAGATCAAGCAAGCGTTGATCAGGCCCGAATCGAGCATATCTTCGGCTTTTGCAAAGGTGGTAACGCCGGGAATCTTCTCCTCGGCCGCCTTGCGGCGCTCTTCCTTGAGGTCGCAAACGGCAACCAAGTCTACCTTAGGGCAGT
>JAZKZU010000168.1:0-2702 GCA_045612825.1 Eubacteriales bacterium | reverse complement strand
TTATCATCACCGCAATCTCGTCGGGATCAAGTCCCGTATTATCGGGCAACCCAAACTGCACAATATGTTCATCATCCAGATAAATTCCGTAATGATAATAAAACTTAACCTTAACCCGTATGATATCCCCCATCTTCGGGGCTTGTGTGGTCCAGGTCATATCTTGCCTTCGATTTTATCCAGCACGTCCTGCACCGTGCGGATATTCACAAAATCGTCATTGTTAAACTTCACGCCAAAGTTTTCTTCCACCGCCAGCGCCATATACAACAGCCCGATCGAATTAAGCTCCAAATCCTCAATCAAACGGGTATTCTCGGTGATGGCATCGGTCTTCACATCCCCCTCGAATACGTTACGGAACAGTTCGATCAGTTTCTCTAAATTACTCATGATTTCCCTCCAAAGCCATATAAGTCTTTCGGCACTCTTCCATCCGATCCAACAGCGCCGCCGAAGCCGCTTCGATCTCGGCCATGGACGGCATCTTTTTCTTGCAATAATCACGGCAATCGAGCGGCTCGCCGATCACAACCGCCGTCGGTCGATACCACGGCGTATTCTTGCGACTGCCGTACATAGGCACAATGGGTACTCCCGCCCGCAGCGCAATCAGAATCGCTCCCGATTTGATCTGCGAAAATTCTTCTTCATGAGAGATTCCCCCCTGCGGAAACATGGCTAAACCACGTCCGTCCTGTAGCACCTCAACAGCCCGTCTTACCGCCTCAATATCCGAGATATTGCGGTCAATCTTAATACAACCGGCTCCCCGCAACAACCATGCCACAACCGGATTACGCATCACCGCCTCGGCCGCCAAAAAGAACACCCGACGGTACCAGAAACAGCCGCCCACCAAAAAGGGATCTAAAAACGAGGCATGATTGGCAACGATCAGCACCCCGCCACGCACCTTGTTTTTATACGGCAATCCGGCAACATCATATCGGCGAAAGCGATACAGGATCGGCAAAAACCACAGCACCAACCGCCCGAGATCCATGGGCAGATATCGCCACACCCACAGTTTTCCCTGTTTTTTACTCATCATTTACGAAACCTTTCCTCGATGCAATCCCGCAGGGCATACACCTTCTCTTCCAGCATCCGGGTCAGCACATCCAGCTCCTGCTGATCGGGCTCCTCGGTCTTACAGTAATCCCGTATATAAAGCGGTTCACCGATCACCACACGGGCCCGCTTAAACAGGCCGTACTGCCCATCGGTATACACCGGAATGATGGGCGCATCGGTACGAAGCGCAATAAAGATCACGCTGGGCTTGAACGGAAAAGGCTTCCCGCCGATCGGCAACCGTCCCGACGGGAAAATGCCGACAATCTCACCTTTATCCAGAAGCTCAAGAGAATCTCCCACAAAGCCAAAATCAAATTGATTGCGGTCGACACGGATACAACCCAGTTTCAAAAGCAGCCAATTCATAAATTTTGACTTATTAAACATCACTTCGGCGACCTGAAAATGAATAAAATTGCGCCAAAAAACGAATAAATAGAGCACAAAATCCAACAAAGAGACGTGATTTGATACCAAAATGGACGGTTTTTTCAGCTTTTTTCCCTGTTTTTCTTTGTTTTTGCAGTACACTTTCGGCTTAAATAACGGCAAAGCCGCCAAAGCGCCGGTGATGCGAACAAACCAAGTAAACCCCAAACTGGGACGTGCTTGTTTTCTCATACGTACCTCTCGATATATTCACAAAATTCCTCTACCGTATACCGATAATGCTCCTTATCGTTATACGACTCGATTGAAAACTCGGCCGCAATCGCCGAAATGATCTCGAAATACTGCAAACTGGTAGCGCCCATATCCAGCAGGATATGCGCCCGATCATCTACGCTATCCGCTTCAATGCCCAACGATTCGGCCACAATTTCACGCAACCGAGCCATCAGCAAGGGATTATGCGCCTCGCCCGATTGCCCGTCTTGCTGCTGCCCAAACTGCGAGAAGGGTGTCAATCGTATAGCGCCCTCGGCAATGGCACGGAGCAGATATTTACGCCCCACTTTAATGGCCGTTTCGGGCGCAATGGCATCGGTGGTAAAGTAGAATTTACGCACCCGCATGGCCATCGGCAATTCCTCATTCGCCGCATAAATGTGCTCCACCAACTGGCGGCGGCGCCCCTCACTCATATAGGGGTTGATGCGCACCACCATGCTCAGCACATCATTGTCTTCCTCTTTGAGCCCCAGCACCGAATAGGGGGTATCACCACTGAATCCAAAGTGCTGTTCAATCAGATCAGGATTGATGTTTTCGCCGTTTTCTCCGATGACGACGTCCCCACGCCGCCCCGATATGTAATATCGTCCCTCTTTGCAGGACATCAGATCGCCCGTATCAAACCATTCGGGCATCTCTGTTTCTTCACCGTCGATCATCACGGTACGGCAAATGGAATGGCCACGCACAAACAATGTACCGTCCTCACCCAACCGATATTCTACCGATTCAAAGGGCTTGCCGATGGAATTGCGGTTACGGTCGGTGATCTTGGCACCGAGTTCAACCGAGGTGATCCCGATTTCGCTCATGCCGTAGCCGTTATGCAACGGATAGCCGATCCCGTTGATCAAATGCAGAGCCAATGAGCGCAGATAACTGCCGCCGCTGATGCAGAATTGGATGCTCGGCCCGAATACGGCATCGGTGATCTCACGCATCAGTTT
>JAZKZU010000167.1:0-4445 GCA_045612825.1 Eubacteriales bacterium | reverse complement strand
AGCCGCCGCCCACCTTACGGGCCACAATGCTCATGGCAATAACGCCGACCAGCATAATCATCGTCATCCAGACGCTGTAATACATCATAATGGAGAATACGCTGATTACCACCACGCCAGCCTGCAACAACGACGGAATGGACTGGGAAACCAACTGGCGCAACGTATCGATATCGTTGGTATAATAACTCATGATATCGCCGTGCTTATTGGTATCAAAAAACTTGATGGGCAGATTCTGCATCCCCTCAAACATGGCGCAGCGCATCTTGCTCAAGAACCCTTGGGTCATGTAGGCCATCAACTGCGACTGCAGGGTCACGCACACAATCGAGATGCTATACAAGGTAATCAATATCGCAATCAGCGGCAATATTTCTTTGGAAGCCGCCGCCCAGTCCCGACTGACGTACCACTGCTCAATAATGGCAATGACACGCTGGGTAAAGGTGGCCGGTATCGCCGCCGTAATGGCCGAAAAGATGATACAGGCAATCGCCAACGGAAACAGTACAGGATAGGACTTTATGAGCATTTTCAAGGTGCGCCCCATCGTGCCCTTTGCCGGACGCCCCATGCCTTTGGGCGGCATTTTACTCTTCATCATGGCCGTCACCTCCGTTGGTCTGCTGCTGATATACTTCCCGATAAATCTCGCTGCTTGCCAGCAACTCATCGTGCTTGCCCGTCGCTACAATCGATCCGTTATCCATCACCAAAATCATATCAGCATCCTGCACCGAAGCTACACGCTGTGCAATAATAATCTTGGTCGTATCGGGGATATACTCCTTAAAACCGGCCCGAATCAAGGCGTCGGTCTTGGTGTCAACCGCGCTGGTCGAGTCATCCAGAATCAGAATTTTCGGCTTTTTAAGCAAGGCCCGTGCAATACATAGGCGCTGCTTCTGTCCGCCCGATACATTGGTACCGCCCTGCTCGATATGGGTGTCGTACCCATCGGGGAAAGAGCGGATAAAGTCATCTGCCTGCGCCAAACGGCAGGCCTCTACCATTTCCGCCTCGGTCGCATCCTCATTACCCCATCGCAAATTCTCCTTGATCGTGCCGGAGAACAGCAGATTCTTCTGCAACACCATAGAAACGGCATCCCGCAAAACCTTAATATCGTATTGGCGCACATCCACCCCGCCGACCTTGACCACACCCTCGGTCACGTCGTACAAACGGGGAATCAACTGCACCAAGGTCGATTTACTCGAACCCGTACCGCCCAAAATACCAACCGTCATGCCCGAGAGGATATGCAAGTCCACATCTTCCAAGGCAAACCGCTTGGCCTTTGCCGAATATTTGAAGCGTACATTCTCAAAATCAATCGAACCGTCAGCAACCGCCATAACGGGGTTTTCCGGATTCTCCAAGGTCGATTCCTCGGAAAGGATCTCACCGATACGCTTGATCGACTCAGCCGACATGGTCAGCATCACGTAAATCATCGACAGCATCATCAGGCTCATTAAAATCTGCACGCCATAGGTCAGCATGGCCGAAATCTGCCCGACGTCGATATTCTCGCCGCCGCCCTGAATGACCAAACGGGAGCCGACCAGAAGAACAAACACCATGTTAAAATACATACAAATCTGCATCAGCGGCGTGTTCAGCACTACAATACGCTCCGCCTTGGTGAAATCCTTGCGGATATTGTCAGAGGCCTTGGCAAATTTCTTCTTCTCGTACTCCTCACGGGAGAAGCCCTTTACCACACGCATACCCCGCACATTTTCCTCGATGGACTCATTGAGCCGATCGTACTTCTTAAAAACGGCACGGAACGCCGGCATGGCAAACTTGGCAATGAGCAATAACCCCATTACCAAAACCGGCACCACCACAATAAAGGTGGCCGCCAGCCAGCCGCCCATAATAAAAGCCATTACCACCGCAAAAATAAGCATCAATGGCGAACGAATCGCCGTGCGAATGACCATCATGTAGGACATCTGTACGTGCTGAATATCGGTCGTCAGACGGGTCACCAGCGATGCCGAAGAAAACTTATCAATGTTTTCAAAACTGTACGTCTGAATCTTGTGGAACATATCCCCACGCACATTCTTGGCAAAACCGGCCGCCGCTTTGGAACAGGTATAGCCGCCTACGCCGCCGCAAGTCAGCGAAATCAACGCCATAACCACCAAAATCAGACCGGTGGTAACCACCTGTCCGATCGGCGCATTGGCCTTGATACTGTTAACCAGATTGGCCGTAATAAACGGAATCGCAACCTCAATCCCCACCTCGATCACCATCAATGCAAAGGTAATAAAGGTCGGCTTTTTATACTCTCTTACACAGGCAAGCAGTCGCTTATACATCATGCCACCCTTTCTTTGGGAAATCTCTTTAATATATACATTATAATCCTTTTATCTTATAATATCAAATAATTTTTTTGTGAACAAAAGGACTCGGAATCAGCTCAGGTTCTCTTTCTGTTTACAGACATCAACCCAGCCCAGCGGCTTGGCCAATAACTCCAACTCCGACAAGGCTAATTCAATGGCGCTGTTACTGCTACCGCAGGCAGGAAACACCGTTTCAAATCGTTGCAACGACCGATCCAAATACACCGAAACCCCGTCATGAACCGCAAAGGGGCACACGCCGCCTACCGCATGGCCGATCAGGGCTTGCGCCTGCTCGTGTGTCAGCATTTTGGCCTTACAGCCAAAGGCGGCCTTGTACTTCGGGTTGTCAACCTTAACATCCCCCGCCGTCACAATCAAAATCGGCCCATGCTCCGTCATGAACGAGAGCGTTTTGGCGATTCGCGCCTCATCACACCCAAGCGCCTGCGCCGCCAATGCCACCGTCGCACTCGATGCGTCAAACTCTATGATACGCTCGGCAAATCCCTGCGCTTCAAAATAACTGCGCACCTTTTCAATGGACATGCTTCCCTCCGAAATTCACCTTGAATGTACTGCGGTCATAATCAATTAACCCGTCCTTTTTCATGCGGGATAACTCGGCCGACATCGCCGACCGCTCCACCGACAGATAGTCGGCCAACTCCTGCCGATCAAAGGGTATCGTAAAAATACGGGTCCCTGCCAAATTGGCCTGCTCATTTAGGTATGACAACAGCTTTTCCCGTGTCGTGCGGCAGGATAAATGCTCAATTTTTCGGGTCAATCCCATGTTTTTGTTGGCCAATACCGTCAAGAGATTTTCGATCAAATGCTGGTGACAGGCACACACCTTGGCGCACGGACTGGATATCCGCCATCCCGCCAAGAACACAACCACCGTCTTCTCCCCTGCTACATAGCCAATCTCCGACGGCATATTACTACGGAACACGGCACTCTCACCGAATACCATACCCTCACGGTATACCTCTAATATGTTGCGCACACCACGGTAGTCATCCCGCACCATCCATACCGTTCCCGATACCACAACACCAATGGCCGAGGGCATCTCCCCCGGTTGCATGATATATTCATCGGCCGCGTATTCCCGACTCTTCGCCTGCAAGCACCCCAGCATATGCTCAATGTTATCGGCACCCGCAAACAAATCAAAATTTTGTAATTGATGCACCAAATTCATATTTTTTTCCTCTTTTGTTGGATTTCCAACATATTTTACCTCATTTTTCTGATATAATCAAGTCGTAAACAAAAATAAATTTTCGGAGGTATCTCATGGAATTCTATATTTGCAATCATTGCGGTAATATCACTACGTTCGTTGAAAACAAAGGCGTTCCCGTCGTTTGTTGCGGCGAGAAAATGCACAAGATCGAACCGGGCACGGTCGATGCCGCCGTCGAAAAGCACGTACCCGTATATACGGTAGACGGCAATACGGTTACCGTCAACGTCGGCAGCGTAACCCACCCCATGACGGTTGAGCATCTCATCAACTGGGTCGCGCTGGAAACCGAACAAGGCACACAGATCAAGCACCTGAAAGCCGATGGCGAGCCGGTTGTTGCCTTTGCCTTAGCCAAGGACGATGCGGTAAAGAAGGTTTACGCCTATTGCAATCTCCACGGCCTTTGGTCTGCCGAATAATAATCAAGACGGAGGATTAATCCTCCGTCTTTTCTTTTACGATTTGCCAAGCCTCGCACAGCCGCTCCAAACTCCACGCCGCATTGGCGGGCGAAGTGGAGGGCAGCACGATACATTCAGGATAATCCGCCATGTGCTTTCGGTATAATTTAGCGGCTGTTGCTCCATTTACAAACACGGCCCGTATATCGGCAGCCGCAAAAATTTCCGACAGATCGTTGGGTACGGCATCCCGTATGCTGGCATCGCTCGACCCTGTAATCTCACAATCGGCTATCACATCCCACGCCGCAATACGGTGCCTAAGTAAAAAGGCACGCTTCTCCTCCACCGTCTGCGGGATCGGCTCACCCCAAAGAGTGGCCAACACCCGCCAGTAGAGATTTTGCGGATGTC
>JAZKZU010000166.1:0-2248 GCA_045612825.1 Eubacteriales bacterium | reverse complement strand
CATGGCTACGATCCGACTTCGTCGAAACCGAAGAATGAAAAGGGGCGGCTTTCCGGCCGCCATTTTCATTGAAAGGATTTTTATGATTGCACGCATTGCCGTTGAAGGCCTGCCCTTTTTTGCGGGAGGCACATACGATTATTGCGTACCCGAACACCTTTTGGACAAGGCGTTGGCGGGTGCGCGTGTTGTTGTGCCTTTCGGGCGGGATCGGCGTGCGGGCTTTATTCTATCCCTGTCTGAATCCTCCGATTTTTCGGGGAAACTCAAGCCCATCGCCACGGTAGCCGAGGACGATTACCGAGTCAGCGCCGAAATGCTGGAGCTGGCGCAGTTTATGAGCGAGCAGTACATTACGCCCGTTTATGATTGCCTAAAAGCCATGCTCCCCGCAGGGCTGGAAATGAAAACCGAGGCGCTCTATCGCTTAGGCACCGTACCCGCCCCGTCCGAGCATGAAGAACTGGTCGGGTGCGTGAGGGATCGGGAGCCGATCAGCGAAAAGGCGTTGCTTGCCCTGTTCCCGCAAGCCCGATCGGTGCTGACCCGTCTGTGCGAGAATGGGGTACTCATTCGCTCCTATCGGGACAAGCGTGCGCTGGGCGATCATACCGTACCCACGGTAAAACTATTCTGCACGCCCGAACAGGCCACCGCCTATTGTGAGGGCAAGATCAACGAGCGGGCTCGTGGCGCTATTGAATATCTGCTCACGCAGGGGGAAACCGATAAGACCGACCTGTGCTACATGACGGGCGTGACCCCTGCACAGCTTTCCACCCTCAAAAAGAACGGCATCATTGCCTTTGGCCGCCGTGAAGTGCGCCGCATAGCCACCGAGCGGTATGATGAGTCGGCCAAAAATACCACCCTCTCCCCCGACCAGCAACGGGTTGCCGGCGAGATCGGGGCGCATTTGGGCGAGTTTGGCGTGGATCTGCTCTACGGCGTAACGGGATCGGGCAAAACCCATGTTTTTTACGAACTTTTAGATCGGGTATTGGCACGGGGCGAGTGTGCCATCGTGATGGTGCCCGAAATTATGCTGACGGTGCAGTTAACGGCCCGCCTGCGTGGTCGCTATGGCGATACGGTGGCCGTGATGCACTCCGACCTCTCCCCCGGCGCACGGCTGGATGAATGGAAGCGCATGAAAGAGGGACAGGCCAAGATTGCCGTTGGTACTCGCACCGCCGTCTTTGCCCCCTTTGACAAGATCGGGCTGATCGTGATGGACGAGGAGCAGGAGCACACCTATAAATCGGAGTTCTCTCCCAAGTTTCATGCCAAGAGTGTGGCCATCCGCCGTGCTCTCTATCATAACTGTCCCGTCCTTCTCTCCTCGGCCACGCCGAGTGTGGACAGCCGCTATTTGGCACAAAAGGGGAAGTACCGCTTCCATGTCCTGCATGGCCGTTTCAACGGCGCAGGCGCACCGCCTACCATGCTTGTGGATATGCGCCGAGAGTTGCGGGACGGCAATTCCTCCATCTTCTCCCGTGACCTGCAAAAGGAACTGGCCGAGAATCTGGCCCGTGGCGAGCAGAGCATTTTATTCATCAACCGTCGGGGCTTTCATACCTTTATTTCCTGCCGTTCCTGTGGGTATGCCTTAAGCTGTCCCCATTGTTCCATCGGCATGACCTATCATATTAAAAATAATCGGCTCATGTGCCACTATTGCGGGCATAGCGAGCCTGTTCCTACCGTCTGTCCCGAGTGCGGGAGTGAACATATCCGCTTCTTCGGCACAGGCACTCAGCGTGCCGAGATGGAGTTGCAAGCCCTCTTCCCGCAGGCTCGCATCCTGCGCATGGATGCCGACACTACGGCCGGCCGCTTGGCGCATGAGCAGTTGCTTGCCAAGTTCGACTCGGGCGAATACGATATTTTGCTGGGCACGCAGATGGTGACCAAGGGGCTGGACTTCCCGAAGGTAACCTTGGTAGGCATCTTAGCCGCCGATGCGTCGCTCTACAGTGACGATTACCGTGCCGGTGAGCGCACCTTTTCGCTGATCACGCAGGTGATCGGCCGTGCCGGTCGCAGCGCTCTGCCCGGCCGTGCTCTTATTCAGACCTACAGCCCCGATCATGAACTGCTCTCCTTAGGGTTAGCGCAGGATTATGACGGATTTTACGATCGGGAGATCGCCCTTAGAAAGATGATGCTCTATCCCCCCTATTCCGATCTATGCCAACTGATTTTCAGTGGAGAAGACCCTAAGGAAACGCTAGATGCCGCCGAT
>JAZKZU010000165.1:0-3746 GCA_045612825.1 Eubacteriales bacterium | reverse complement strand
AAGGATGCCATGAGCGCCACCATCGAGGAGATCCCCTATGCGCTCCTGCATCATATTACCGACCGTATCACCCACGAGGTTGAGGGCATCAACCGTGTCTTGCTCGACCTGACCCCCAAACCGATCGGCACCATTGAGTGGGAATGATTTGGCAAAGCCAAATCAGCTAGGATTGCCTTCGGCAAGTTATAAGTTATGAACGGCTTCGCCGTGTTATGAATTGTCCTACGGCAACACCAGATGCCAAAGGCAATCCTATCATAACATTCGGCGAAGCCGAATTTATAACTCTAAACTCATAACAAAAGGAGTTTTATCTATGTCGGACAGTATACTCCGCACCAAGGCCAAAGAATTTGCAAAAGATATCATATTGCTTTGCCGCAAATTGAAACAAAACGGGGTAGAAGCGATTTTAGTAAATTAACTCCTGCGATCCGGCACATCCGTTGGGGCTAATATTCACGAAGCGCAATATGCGCAAGGTACAAAAGATTTTATATCCAAATTTGAGATTGCATTAAAAGAATGTAATGAATGCGAATATTGGCTGGACTTGCTCTATGCGGTGAACACCCTTCCGGAAGAAGATTTCGAAAGATTCAGTAAAAACTGCATTGAGCTAAGAAGAATGCTGGTATCGTCTGTCACAACGATAAAGAACAACCGTAAGAATCATGTATAAAAAAGTTTACGTGGAAATTACCAATGTGTGCAATATGAACTGCTCCTTTTGCCATGGCCACAACCGGCCGCCTCGGCAAATGACCATGGAGGAGTTTTCTCTTGTCCTCGATAAATTAACCGAACAAACCAAATATATCTACTACCACCTGATGGGCGAACCGCTCACCCATCCGCTGCTTCCTCAGTTCATAAAGACGGCAGGGGAGAGGGGATATCAGTCGATCATTACCACCAACGGAACATTGCTCGACAAACGCGGGGATGCCCTGTTAGCGGCAGGGATACATAAGGTGAATCTGTCTGTGCACAGTTTCGAGAACGGATCGAGAGAGGATCACCGCCAATACATTTTGAAGCTGACCGATTTCGCAAAAAAAGCCGCCGCCCTCGGCACGATTGTGGTGTTTCGGCTCTGGAATCGTGATTGCGACGACGGAAAAAACGAAACCACCCTCCAATACCTGCATGAATACGTCCTTGATGAGTGGAAAACCAATGCCCGCGGCATAAAACTGCGGGACGACATCTACCTCGAATGGGGCGATCGCTTCGCATGGCCCGACAGTAAGGCGCAGGTGCAAGGCACAAGGTTTTCCTGCTACGGCCTCAAAGACCAGTTCGGTATTCTATCGGATGGCACAGTTGTCCCCTGTTGTCTGGATAGCGACGGCGTGATCAACCTCGGCAACATATTTACCCAAGATATTTCATCCATCCTCCACTCCAAACGAGCCACCGCCATCGTCGAAGGCTTCCGATGCGGCACGGCATCGGAGGATTTATGTAAAAGATGCGGCTTTGCCCAAAGATTTATATAATAAAGGAAGAGAAACATGATTGAAAAGATGATTAACCTAACCAATGACGCCCTCTACAGTTACATACTGATTATACTCTTAGTACTGGGCGGCATCTGGTTTACCGTCCGTACACGGTTCGCCCAGTTCCGCCTGCTCGGCCAGCAGTTCAAGTCGGTCACCGAAAAAACCGATAAGAACGGCGTGTCCTCCTTCCAAGCACTTATGGTTTCCACCGCCTCCCGTGTCGGCACGGGCAATATCATCGGCGTAGCAACCGCACTCTGTGTCGGCGGCTTCGGCAGCGTGTTCTGGATGTGGGTCATCGCCTTGATTGGTGCGGCATCCGCCTTTGTCGAAAGCACCTTGGCGCAGATTTACAAAAAGCGTGGCAAGGATGGCTGCTACGGCGGCCCCGCCTACTACATCGAAGCGGCCACCAAGCGCAAAGGCTTCGCCATCCTCTTCTCCGTCTTTTTAGTTCTTACTTACGGCATCGGCTTCAATATGCTGGCTTCTTATAATCTGCAAGCCACCTTTTCCTCTTACAGCTTCTATAATCCAACCATTACCCCGTGGCTCATCGGTCTGGTCATCGCCATCCTCGTCGGCTACTGCTTGATCGGTGGCGGCAAACGGCTGGTAAAGGTCACCAGCTCCTTGGTTCCCATCATGGGTGCGCTCTACATCTTAGTAGCCATCGCCATTTCGCTGATCAATATAAAAGCCCTGCCCGATATGTTTAAGCAGATTTTCGTCGGCGCCTTCGATTGGAAGGCTATCTTCGGCGGCTTCGGCGGCTCGTGTGTCATGTACGGCATCAAGCGTGGCCTGTTCTCAAATGAAGCAGGCGTCGGCTCTGCCCCCAATGCCTCCGCTTCGGCCGAAGTATCCCACCCCGCCAAACAGGGACTGGTGCAGGTGCTCTCGGTCTTTATCGATACCCTGCTCGTCTGCTCCGCCACCGCCTTTATGTGCATGAGTTCGGGCGTCACCCCGCCCACCACCAGCGACCAGGCCGCGACCTACGTCCAAAACGCCCTCAGCGCCACCCTCGGCAACGTCGGCCCCATCTTCATCACCATCGCCATGGTCCTGTTCGCCTTCACCACCTTGCTCGGTAACCTGTTCTATGTCGATAAAACCATCAATTACCTGCTCGACAAAGAACCCGGCAAAAAATTTAGGAATGTTTGCTACATTTTAGCCTCCGCCGTCATCTTCGTCGGTGCAGGCCTCAGCGCCGACCTGCTCTGGGGTGTTGCCGATATCTTGATGGCCGGTATGACCATTATCAATATGCCCGTCATCATTTACCTTGGCAAGTACGCCATCCGCACCCTCAAAGACTACGAACGCAAGGTCAAACAAGGCGGCGCAATCACCTTCCACGCCAAGGATATCGACCTGCCCCATAAAACCGACTACTGGAATTAAAAGAAGGCAGAGAGAGAATATTTATCTCTGCCCTCTTGACAACTATAATACCTCGTGATATGATGTATAGCACGAAGGGAGGTATGGTATGGACATTCAATTAAAACGAGGCCTGTTAGACGTCTGTGTGCTGGTGGCCATAAAAAACGAAGAATCCTACGGGTATCAGATCATAAAGGATATGAAGCCCTATGTTGAACTGTCTGAATCAACCTTGTATACCATTCTCAAACGGCTGGAAACGGCAGATATGCTAACGGTGCGTACGGCCCAGCACGGCGGCCGCCTGCGAAAATACTATCGGATTACCGAGGCAGGGTTGGCCCGTATCGAGGAATTTAAGAAAGACTGGAAAGATATTCTGGCTATCTATCAATTTGTAAGTAAGGAGGATGAGTCGCATGAATAAGCAAGAGTTTCTGACAAGGCTTCGCAAAGGCTTGTTTGGCTTGCCGTCAAAAGAAAAGAAAGAACATTTGGCCTTTTACGGCGAAATGATAGACGATCGTATCGAAGACGGCCTTTCGGAAGAAGCGGCCGTGGCCGAAATTGGCAATATCGACGAGATTATTGCCCAGATCAAAGCTGCAACCCCCAAGAAAAAGAAAAATGCAGGCGTAATCGTCCTGCTGATTCTCCGCTTTCCCGTTTGGGGCGCCATTGTCTTATCTTCTTATATCTCACTTTGGGCAGTTTTGATTTCCCTGTGGGCGGTCTTTGCCGCCCTGCTCGGCAGTGCCTTGGGCGGGATCATTGGCGGCATCATCCTGTCCTGCAGCGGAAATGTGCCCGCAGGGCTTGCGCTGATCGGCGCCGGCCTTATCT
>JAZKZU010000164.1:0-2169 GCA_045612825.1 Eubacteriales bacterium | reverse complement strand
GCTCAAAGGCACGGCCGGCGGCGAACATGGCAAAGGTGGAGCAGAAGACCGTCTTCCCGCAAGCGGCCAAACCGGCGGCGACGCCCATCATGTTCGACTCGGCAATGCCGCAATCGAAGAAGCGCTCGGGATATGCCTTTTTGAACATGGCCGTTTGGGTAGCGGCGGCCAAGTCGGCATCGAGAACGATGATATCTTCGGTTTCGGCCATCTTGACGATGGCTTCACCGTAGGCTTTTCTGGTTGCAATTTCAGCCATTGTACTTATCCTCCAATTCTTTGAGGGTGGCGCCCAGTTCATCGAGGGCTACCTGCATCTGCTCGGCATTAGGCGGGTTGCCGTGCCAAGACACAACGTTTTCCATATAGGATACGCCTTTGCCCTTTACGGTATGTAACACGATAGCGGTGGGCTTATCGGTGCAGGCACGAGCTTTGGCCAGCGCATCGGCGATCTGGTTCATATCGTTGCCGTCGATCTCAATGGTGTTGAAATTGAAGGCGCGCATTTTATCGGCGATGGGCAGGGAGGACATGACCTCGGTGATGGGGCCGTCGATCTGCAGGCCGTTATAGTCGACCATGATGCAGAGGTTGGACAGGTTCTTATGGGCGGCGAACATGAGGGCTTCCCAGACCTGACCTTCTTCGATCTCACCATCGCCCAAAATGGCGTAGACACGGTAGTCCTTCTTATCGAGCTTGCCGGCGAGAGCCATGCCGCAGGCGGTAGAGATACCCTGACCGAGCGAGCCGGTAGACATATCCACACCGGGGATGGCCTTCATATCGGGATGACCCTGGAGCATGGAATGGGGCTGACGAAGGCCCTTGAGTTCTTCCTTATCGAAGAAGCCGCGCAGAGCCAGAACCGAATACAGAGCGGGAGCCGAGTGGCCTTTGGAAAGGACGAAACGGTCACGATCGGGGTTCTTGGGATCGGCAGGGTCGATCTTCATTTCTTTGTTGTAGAGATAGGTCAGCGCGTCCATGCAGGAAAGCGAGCCGCCGGGATGGCCGGATTTGGCAAGGCCGATGGCTTCGACAGCCAGCATGCGGCCCTTGGTGGCTTGGATCTGCAGGGAGAGTAGTTCCTTGTTGTCCATGGTACATCCTCCGTTGATTTTTTTAGCGTATTTATTATATGATAAAAATTGGATAAAATCAAGCCAAATTTGGTTGCAAAATGGCCATTTTTGTGGTAAAGTAAAGAAGAAAGTACAGAGTAGGCGGTAAGCGTAAAGTGCTGCGGGATGGGAAGTCGCCCGTGGACGAAGGCCGAGTATGGCCGCGGTGAGCCGCTGCGTCCGCTGTGCATCCTTCTTTGGCGGAATTCTTGTATATTTCGGTAAAGGAGGTTAATTTTTTATGAAGACAAAAAAACTGGTACAGGCGGCGCTGATGGTGGCGTTGTCGGTGGTAATGACCCGCTTATTGCCCACCTCTTATGCGGTGGCGCTGTTTGGGCTCTCGCCCTTGACGGTGCGGTTTGCTTTTGGGCTGATCCCCATTTATTTGGCGGCGGTGCGCCTTGGCTGGGGGTACGGTGCGGCTGTGGCGGCACTGGCTGACGTGGTAGGATATCTGATCAACCCGATGGGCGGCGCCTATATGCCGGTGATGACGCTGGTGGCGGCCTTGGGCGGTGCGATATGCGGGTTGATTGCGTGGCGCCGAGTGGATTTGTGGCGCATTTCTACCGGAGTGTTGGGGGCATCCTTGGTGACGGCGGTGCTCAATACCTTTTGCCTGCAATGGTTGTATCAAATGGATTTTGCTTTGATGATCTGGCCGAGGGTGATTTCGTCGGGGTTGATGAGTGTTGTATATATTGCGGCCGTGTACGGGCTGTGCCGGCTGTTTGATAGAATAGGAGTGTAGAGTTATGGCGATTTACAAGGGAAAAGAGTACAGCAAGCAGGATCTGATGCGGCGTGTGGGCAATATGAAGAATATTGCCGAGGTGCGAGCCAATACCCGTAACATGGGCAAGCCTGACGGCATTAAGAGTTTTGACGTGACCTGTGGGGATTTGAGCTATTCGGTGATGGAGAGCCGTTGCCTGGATATTCTCAATCTGCGTTATAAAAATACTCCCATCAACTTCCTGTCGGTGGTAGGGCCTGTGCAGGCGGGGCTGGCCGATCATGAGGGGCGCAATTTCCTGCG
>JAZKZU010000163.1:0-3707 GCA_045612825.1 Eubacteriales bacterium | reverse complement strand
ATTCGTCCACAAACAGCAGAAAATCATCGGGGAAATAGTCGAGCAAGGTATAAGGAGTGCTCCCTGCCGGCCGCCCCGAAATCACACGGGAATAGTTCTCGATGCCCGAGCAGAAGCCCACCTCCCGCATCATTTCCATATCGTAGCGGGTGCGCTGTTCGATGCGTTGCGCCTCAATGAGTTTGCCCTGTTCGGTGAAATATTGTACCCGCTCTTCCATCTCCCGCTCAATCTCAACCAAGGCGGCCTCCATCTTTTCGGGCGCCACCACGTAGTGGGAGGCAGGGTAGATGGCCACGTGGGACAGATCGCCCAGCACCTCGCCCGTGAGGGCGTTAATCTGGGTAATGCGGTCGATCTCATCGCCGAAAAATTCCACACGGATGCAGTCCGCCCCCGCATAGGCGGGGAAGATTTCCACAATATCGCCCCGCACACGGAAGCGGTTGCGCTGAAAGTCGATGTCGTTGCGTTCGTACTGGGTTTCCACCAAGCGGCGCAGCAGCATATCCCGCTCCATCTCCATGCCTCGGCGCAGAGAAATGACCATGCCGGTGTAATCGTCAGGGTCACCCAGCGTGTAGATGCAGGACACCGACGCCACAATGATCACATCCTTGCGCTCAAAGAGGGAGGAGGTGGCCGAGTGGCGCAGTTTTTCAATCTCGTCGTTGATGGACGAGTCCTTTTCAATATAGGTATCGGTATGGGCAATATAGGCTTCGGGCTGGTAATAATCGTAGTAAGAAACGAAGTATTCCACCGCATTTTCGGGGAAAAACTCCTTAAATTCGGCACATAATTGGGCCGCTAAGGTCTTATTATGCGCCAAAATGAGGGTCGGTTTGCCCACGTTTTGAATAATATTGGCCATCGTAAAGGTCTTTCCCGAGCCTGTTACGCCCAAATGCACCTGCTCCCGCAAGCCATCCTTGACACCCTGCGAAAGCGTTTCGATCGCCTGCGGCTGATCGCCCGTAGGACTATATTCACTTTTGAGTTTGAAAACACTCATAACAACCCTCAAAAAAGATATATATAATCAGTATAACATAAAAAATTTAATAAATAAATAAAAAAACCTAAATTCCCATAAAAGAATTCAGGCTTTTTCATTACAAAAGCGCTCGAATGACCTTACCCTTGCCGCCGGGCAATCCATCATTCAACAAATAATTTTGATGCAGACCAATGGAGGGGAAATTGTTGCCTTCAATGATGGCGGCGCCGTCCTCGGTAATGGCCACATCCCAGCCGACATAGCGCATCTCGGGAATGAGGCGGGCGGCCGATTTGACCAGTGCCATCGCCTTGTCCATGTGCGGCACTTGCAGATTGGCAAATTCGAAGCCTGTGGTCGGGTGCTTGGTCAGCACTTCCATAGCATCGTTGACAACATTGCCTAAAATACGGCCGTCATCGTCAAGGGTCATCCAGATATCGTCGCAACTGATGACCGCCTCCTGACCGGCGTTGATGCGCAAGGTCTTAAACAGTACCGTTGCCTCGCCGTCTTTGAGCAGAGTCACCAGACGGACGTTGTTGACCGCCATGGGGTTAACGGCATTAAGAGCAGGGTGCTGAATGAGGGTGTCTTCAATGAGATATTGCCCGCCCGCCATGGCCTTGTCATAAAGGGTGCGCAGGTCATCCGTCACCGTCACCTTCTCAATGCCATGACCGCCGAAATCGGCATGGCGCTTGGCAAACACCGTTTCCTTGCCCTTGACAAACTCGCAAAAGCCCTCGAAGCCCACCTCACGCAGATCAATAAAATCACGCCCAACCTGTTTGCGAAAAATGCGGTTAAAGACGATCTTGTCGTGGAAGATCATGGTGTACCCTCTCGTGTTGAGAGAACGAACGAGGGCGGCGTAATCCTTTTGGTTGAGATAGTCGCCACGCTTCTTGCGGGAGAGGGCGGCATAGTTGCCCTTGACGTAATCGACATAGCCGCTGCCACGGGTCAGCGCATCCCAAAAGAAATCCAGACAAACGCCCAAATAGGAGCGGTTGTTGTGCTTGGCGGTGTGTTTCAGCATGAATTTCATGCGAGGACGGTCAATCTCTTTGATTCGATCAAGTATACTCATAAATAATCCTTCCAAAATCTGTATGATGACTAATTATACAGCATTATTTTACTATTTGCAAGTGGCGGAAGAATATGATACAATAAAAATATGAAAGAAATCACCATTTTGAAAAATGACGCCGGACAGCGGCTGGACAAGTACCTGATCAAGGGCTTCGGTATGCCGTCCTCGCTGGTCTATAAGTATCTGCGCAAAAAACGCATCCGTCTGGACGGGGTGCGGGCCAAGGGCGCAGAAATGCTGTGCGAGGGGAGTGTGCTCACCCTCTATATCAACGACGAATTTTTTGAGCATAAACGGGAAACGGTCGCCTTTGACGGGGCGGTCGAGATCGTTTATGAGGATAGCCAGATCGCCTTGCTTTACAAGGAGGCAGGGCTATTGTCCCACGCTCCGTCGGGGGATAGCCTGGCGGCTCGGTGGGTGGCGCATCTGACGGCAACGGGTGAGTATGATCCCAACGCCGAACGCTCCTTTGTGCCGGCCTTGTGCAATCGGCTCGACCGCAATACCGAAGGCTTGGTCATTGCCGCCAAAACGGCCGCCGCCTTGCGGGAGATGGACGAGCGGATTCGGGAGCGGCAGGTGAAAAAGTATTATATCTGCACCGTGCAGGGCGCTCCGCCTGAGGATGAGGGGGAGTTGACCGCCTATTTAAGCAAGGATGAAAAAACCAACAAGGTGACGGTGTACGACTCGCCCCGCAAGGATGCCCGCCCCATCCGTACCGGCTATCGGGTGCTGAAAAGGGGAGCGCAATCGCTGGTGGAGGTGCAACTGCATACGGGACGTCCCCACCAGATCCGTGCCGCCTTCGCCCATGCGGGTTTCCCACTTTCGGGCGATGCCAAATACGGCGGCGGCAAGGGCGGGTATTCGCTGTGTGCCTATAAGGTGGTATTTGACTTCGAGGGCGATTTATTGTGTGCGGGGAAAACGGTGCAAATATAATCAAGGAAACCGTAGGTTTCTACTTATCAGGCCTTCCCCTCAAGGGGAAGCTCTGAGAAGTGGGAAGCTTCGCTTCCCTTGATTAAAATTTTACTTGACAAAACTTGATATTTTTTATATATTAAATAGTAGAAAAGGCTTGCCCTATACGGAAATGTTAAAAACCATCCGTACCGGGGCAGGCAATTTTTTTAAGGAGGGTCGGATCATGGATTACGAACAGACCAAATCGGGCGACATTATTCGCCTGGAACATATCAGCATCTCTTTTGATGATGAGATTATTTTGGATGATTTGAACTTGACCATAAAGGACAAGGAATTTGTGACTCTGCTCGGCCCGTCCGGCTGCGGAAAAACAACAACCCTGCGTATCATCGGCGGCTTTGCCCAGCCCGATGAGGGCGTGGTATACTTCGACGATGAGGATATTACCAAACTCCCGCCCCATAAACGCAACGTCAATACCGTATTCCAGAAATACTCCCTGTTTCCCCATCTGAACGTGATTGAAAACGTTTCTTTTGGCTTGAAACTTAAAAAATTGCCCAAGGATAAGATCAACGCCTTGGCTACCGATATGCTCCGTTTGGTCGGGCTGGA
Source organism: Eubacteriales bacterium (assembly GCA_045612825.1). GTDB lineage: Bacteria > Bacillota > Clostridia > Oscillospirales > UMGS1783 > CAKSHC01. The sequence goes on along the minus strand of JAZKZU010000163.1, from coordinate 57 downwards.
AGGCTTTGAAAAGCGCAGTGTCGACTCCCTTTCGGGCGGTCAGCAACAGCGTGTGGC
>JAZKZU010000162.1:0-5553 GCA_045612825.1 Eubacteriales bacterium | reverse complement strand
ATCCGACACGGCATCGTTAAGCGCACGAGCGCCCAAACTGCCGCCGCAGGAGAGCACCATCGGCTTATCCGACAAGCCGAGAGCCTGACGGGCCGCCGCCCGATCGGCCTGCTTAAAGCCGCCCCGTATGGGATTACCCGTCAACACCGTGTTGGCCAAGTCCTCCACGCCTATGGTGTTGGGAAAGGACAAAAAGACCTTGTTTGCCTTCTTGGCTACCATGCGTGTAGTCACGCCGGCAAAGGCATTCTGCTCATGAATGACGGTGGGAATATGCGCCAGCTGTGCCGCCCATACGACAGGCCCCGACACATAGCCGCCGGTACCGATGACCAGATCCGCTCCGAATCGGCGCAGAATCTTACGAGCCATACTGGTACTCTTGCACGCTAAAAAGGCGTATTTTATGTTGCCGCCGATCGCACGCAGGGATCGGCCCCGCAAAAAGCCATGAGCGGGAATATACTCGATGGCATACCCCGCTTTCGGCACCAATGTACTTTCCATACCGTCGGATGTGCCCACAAACAGGATCTTTGCCTCGGGATCACGCCGACAGAGTTCTTCCGCAATGGCGATGGCCGGATTGATGTGCCCTCCGGTACCGCCGCCTGCCAATACATATTTCATATTACTATACCTTTAATGTTCGTGATTGTCGGGAAACCGAAAGGACAACGCCCATCTCCACCAACTGCATAACCAGCGCCGTACCGCCCGAACTGAAGAAGGGCAAGGCAATGCCGGTAACGGGGATGGAGTTGGTTACCACCGCCATGTTCAGCAATACCTGTATCGCCAGACGAGCCGTAATGCCGAACACCACCAGCGACCCGAACCGATCGGGACAACGCATGGCAATGGAAAAGCCCTTATAGATCAGCAAGACAAAAAGCGCCAGAATAATCAAACACCCGATGAATCCCAGCTCCTCTGCCACGATGGAGAAAATAAAGTCGTTCTGCGGCATGGACACATACAGGTACTTCTGACGGCTCTGCCCGATGCCCTGCCCTGTCAGCCCACCCGAACCGATGGCGTACAGGGATTGCAAAATCTGATAACCCGCACCCTGCGGATCGGAACCGGGGTTGAGGAATACGTCAATACGGGATTTCATGTAGGGCGTCGCCACAGCAACCGCCGTAAGCCCCGCCGCACCGACGGCCGAAAGCCCGCCGATCCAGCCGAGATTACATCCGGCCACAATCATCATGCACACGCCCACCGCCAGCACCAAAATCGTACCCGACAGATGCGGCTCGAGCAAAATCAGGCCTGCCGGTATCCCAATAATAACCAGCGGCATGACAATGCCACGCACCGGTTGTTTGAGATACTTATGATTGGACGACAAAAACAAAGCCAACATGATAATGACAGCTAGCTTGGCAATCTCCGAGGGTTGCAGGTTAAAACCGACATAGATCCAGCGCTTTTCTACACCGTCACCGGCGCCGATAAACAAAACCAATATCAGCAGAAAAGCCGCTACCCCGTAAATCAACAGGGCAAACTTCTTAATCTTCTGATAGTCGATCTTGGAAATGACCAGCATGGCAATCAAGCCAATGATAGCAAAGAATGCCTGACGTTTGATGTAGAAGAAACTATCCCCTTGGTCATACCACGCATAGGCATAACTGGCCGAGAAAAGCATGATCAACCCGACCGACAGAACGATCAGCACCAGAATAAAGAAGGACATATCAAACGGATCGCTGACAAACCATTCATTCCACCACTTTGGCTTATTCGATTTTACCGTGGAAATACGTACCGTTTTCTTTTCCATGGATACTCCCGATTATTTTACAGTAATAGATCCCGTTGCCAGATAGGCCAGGATACAGGCAATAAGCGAAACAACGGTAAAGACATACACAATCTTAACCTCGTTCCAGCCGGACATTTCAAAATGATGATGGATAGGCGCCATCTTAAAGACACGCTTCTTGGTCAGTTTATACACCAGAACCTGAATCATGACCGAGCAGGCTTCCACTAAATAAATAATACCCGCAAGCAGTATGACAAAGGGCATATTCAGCGAGAAAGCCAAGCCCACGGTGAGTCCGCCGATAAAGAGCGAACCGGTATCCCCCATAAAGACCTTGGCCGGATGGAAGTTGTGCACCAAAAATCCGAGCATACCGCCGATCAAGGCCGCCGAAAGCACCGAGACCCCGTTCTCCACGCCTGCCGCACGAATCCCCGCCACCATAAAGAAGGCGGCAATGGGTACGGTAACCGAAGCGTCCAGCCCGTCAATACCGTCGGTCAGATTGGCCGCATTGACCATACCCACGATCAACAGCATAGCCAGCACATAAAAGCCCATGCCCAAATCAATGGTAATGGAGGTAAACGGCACTAAGAACTTGGTGCTCAATTCCCCCTTAACGGCTAAGAAGATCAAAAATCCTGCCGAGGCCAACACCTGCAATACCATCTTCTGCCAAGCGGTAAGCCCCAGATTGCGCTTCATTTTTACCTTAATAAAATCATCGCAAAATCCGATCAAACCAAAGGCAACGGCCAGCAAGAGGGCGGCCAGCGCCTTAATATCTCCCGAACTGTAATAGGAGTAGCCGCAGATCAAGAAGGCAACGACAATACCGATAATGAACAGAACGCCGCCCATTGTGGGTGTACCCTGCTTACTCTTATGCCAAGAAGGACCTTCCTCCAAAATACTCTGCCCGAACTTCAGCTTGCGCAGAGCCGGAATCACAAAAGGCCCGAGTGCGGCGGTAATCACAAAGGCCACCACGCCGGCTATGATCAAATTCCAAAATTCCATTATCTGTTCCACTCCTCTTTCAGTATCTCCAAAACTTTTTCGGTATGCAAGCCCCGACTGCCTTTAAATAAAACGGCATCTCCGGTTCGCACCAAATCCAGCAACAACTGTCCTGCGTGTTCGGCATCCTTGGCGGCAAAAATGCGGGACGAATCCATCCCTTTCTCCTTTGCCGCATCCCGATAATAGTGGGCATATTCGCCGTAACTGATCAGCATATCGCATCCGTCGGCCGCATAGCCGCCCACCGTTTGGTGCATCTCGGGAGCAAATTTCCCAAGCTCCAACATATCGGCAATCACCGCCACCCGCCGTCCCTTATGACGGGCCAAGGTCGAAAAGGCCGCTTTCATCGAATCAGGACTGGCATTGTAGCAATCTTCATGAATGGTAATGCCGTGATACTCATAAATATTCTGCCGCATGGCCGCATTCTCAAACCGAAGCAAAGCCGCCACGCTCTCCTCGAGTGACAACCCACTGTAAAGGCCGACGGTAACGGCCGCCAGCGCATTGAGCACGTTATGCCGTCCTACCGTGTTGATACGGGCATGGGCGCGCCCGACAGGCGTGACCACGTCAAACACCGTGAAATCCTCGCCCTCGCAGATGTTCTCTGCCCGATAGGTCGCCTCGCTGTTATCAATGGCGTAATAGACCGTCTTATGTTTCAGTTTACCCTTAACGCTTCGCAATAAATCATCGTCACCGTTGAGGATCATTACACCGTTTTTGGTAAGTCCCCGCTCAATCTCCAGTTTGGCATACAAGATATTGTGACGGGAGCCGAGATATTCGATATGGGAAACGCCGATATTGGTAATAACCGCCAGATCGGGCCGCCCCACTTTGGTCAATTCGGCAATCTCGCCTTTGCGGTTCATGCCCATTTCAAAAACAGCCGCTTGATGTTCTTCCGTCAGTTCAAAGGCCATGAGCGGCATACCCGAATCGCTGTTTAGGTTTCCTCTTGTTTTCAGGGTGTGATACCGAGAGGACAGAACGGCGTACAGAAATTCCTTCGTTGTGGTCTTGCCCACGCTGCCGGTCACCGCCACACAATGAAAGTCCATGGTTTTGCGGTAGCCCCGAGCCACATCCTGCAGGGCCTTCAACGATTTTTCCACCAAGATGATGCAACAGGTATCAGCCGTCACTTCCCGCTCGGAAATGACGCAGGTTACGCCGGCGGCAATGGCTTTGTCGATATAATCATGGCCGTCCACCCGTTCGCCCGGCATGGCCACAAACAAACTGCCATCCGTAACCTGACGGGAATCGACACATACCGAGGTAACAAGCGCCTGCTCATCCCCGCAAAGGATGCGCCCGCCGCACCATTGAGCAATCTGCCCTGCCGTTATCTGTTTCATCTTCATTCTCCTAACTGTTGAGTATCTCGAAAACGACCTCACGCTCGTCATAGGGCAATACCCGATCGCCCACCAACTGGTATCGTTCATGCCCCTTGCCCGCCAGCAACACCACATCTCCCGCCTGAGCTTCCCGCAGGGCAAACTCGGTGGCTTTTCTGCGGTTTTCCAGCACCGCAAAGGGGGTCGTATAGCCGTTAAGTCCGGCTAAAATATCTTTAATAATCGAAAAGGGATCTTCTTTTCTCGGATTATCCGAGGTAATAACAATGTAATCGGCCAGATCGGCGCAGGCCCGAAACATCTGGGCACGCTTGCCCCGATCCCGCTGACCGCCCGCCCCGAACACAACAATTAATCGTCCTTTTTTGAAGCCGTTAACGGTCGACAGTACATTGCGCAGACCGTCGGGGGTATGGGCATAATCTATTATAACACGAAAATCGGTTTTTGTATCCAACATTTCCATACGCCCGTCCACGCCGCCGAAATCGGCTAACGCCCGCACAATATCCGTCTCCGAAACGCCTAAGTTTCTGGCCGCCATGGCCGCCGCCGCGCTGTTATAAACGGTGAACAGCCCCGGCACCCGACAGGCAATTTCCATCCCGTCCAAGCCGTACCGAACGCCGTCCTCCCGACACGTCACATCGGCCACATAATCTTTGCCATAAAACGCAACAGCCTTACATGGGCTTGCCATCTGCTGGGCATAGGCATCATCGGCATTGATGACCGCCGCCCGTGATGCGGCAAACAACCGCTCCTTGGCTTGCGCATACCGTTCCATGGTCAAATGATAGTCCAGATGGTCACGGCTTATATTGGTAAACACCGCACAGGCAAACTCGATGGGCGCTACTCGGCTCTGGTCAAGCGAATGGGAGGACACTTCCATCACAAAGTCCTGACAGCCCGTAGCCACCGCCTGCGCCATGGTCGGGAACAAAATCTCGGGGATGGGGGTGGTATACCCGCCGCAGTTATTCGTTCCTACCAGTTCGCACCGCCGTCCCGCCTGCCGCAAAATGTGTGCGATCATGCTCGACACGGTCGTTTTCCCGTTGGTTCCCGTCACCCCGACCACACGCAGTTTTTTCTGCGGGTTGCCGCAAAACTCGGCCATCGCATAGGATAAAAACCGCCGTGTATCGTCACAGAGAATGTCCGGTTGTCCCACCGCCGCTACGCAGAGCCCGCCGCCTTGCCGCGCTTGGTCGAGCAATGCTTGTGCCTGCAAGGGATCCCTACGGTGGCATACGTATAAACTTCCTTGGCTCACCTGCCCGATATCGCCGGTAATCGAAACGATTTCCCGATCGGCGACGGTCATGGGCAAATCGGCCGCTTTGAGAAGCTGTGATAATCTCAAGGATT
>JAZKZU010000161.1:0-1443 GCA_045612825.1 Eubacteriales bacterium | reverse complement strand
GGTTGCGGAGAGCAACCCGACACCATATACGGCAACGGTCATGCGCGCCTGTATGCGGATTTTCTGGCGGCGATTGCCGAGGGGCGTGAGCCGTTGGTGGATACATACGCCGGCATGGCGGCGCTGGAGCTGGTGCTGGCCATTTATAAGAGCCAAAAAGAGGGACGCATTGTGCGGCTGCCTCTGGATGATTTTGATTGTAAAGACATGGAGGAAGAACAATGATTCGTATTGAGATGGAAAACGGCGGCATCATCAAATTGGAGCTGGATGCCAAGGCGGCGCCGATTACGGTGGCCAATTTTGAAAAGCTGGTGAAGGAAGGCTTTTATGACGGGCTGATCTTTCATCGGGTTATCTCGGGCTTCATGATTCAGGGCGGCGATCCGATGGGAACCGGCTTTGGCGGAAGCAAGGAGACCATTAAGGGAGAGTTTCGTGCCAATGGCGTGGATAACCCCATTTCGCATAAGCGTGGTGTGATTTCGATGGCTCGTTCGCAGATGCCCAACAGCGCTTCGTCCCAGTTCTTTATCATGCATCAGGATGGCGAGTTTTTGGACGGCAACTATGCGGCGTTTGGTCGTGTTGTTGAGGGTATTGAAGTGGTCGACGAGATCGCTTCGGTGGCTACCGATCCGAGAGATAAACCGCTCAGTGATGTTGTGATCAAGTTGATTACGATAGAATAAAAAAAGAAGACCATTTCCTTTATGAGGAAATGGTCTTTTTTGTTATGCTTGGGGGATGGTTAAGCCTTCGGGAATGGTGTCCTCGGTATTGCCGGCCCAGGTGATAACGGCCTTGCCGTTGCCCTGCCAGATGCCTGATTCCATTACGCCGAGCAAAACGCCGTCGATATAGCCGCTGCCGCCGCTACCGCTGCCGATGCCGGGGGTTTTGCTGCCGCTATAGCCGCCGTACCAGCCGCCGCCACCGCCGGCCTGACCGCCCTCGCTGCTTTCGCCTTGTCCAAAGGCAAAGCCTGCGGTTTGGCTACCGGCGAGAACTTGGTAGGTGCTCCAGTTGGCGTTGGATGGGTCAATAGTCACGTCCCGATACTGACCGACGTCGCCGGTTTCGCCTCCGCCGGCACCGCCGTTACCGAAACGAGCTGCCGTATGATCCATATTGCTCTGCCAGCGAGCGCCACCGCCGCCGCCGGCGACGAGGAGAACGGAATCTTGATAATTGACTAAGTTTGCCAGAGAACCGTAGGTGAGGGCGATATGGGTTGCACCGCCGCCACCGCCGAACACGTGGTTGATCTTCTTGTCAGACTTGGAGGCGCTGCCGCCGCCGTTGTAGCCGCCTTCGGCAGCTCCTTCTTCATCGTCATAGTTGCCGCCTTTGCTGCCGACGCAGACATAGACGGGTTCGCCTTTATTGAACCAGACATAGCCCTTGGAGTAGCCGCCCTTGCCGCCGTAGCGGGTATAGGAC
>JAZKZU010000160.1:0-4330 GCA_045612825.1 Eubacteriales bacterium | reverse complement strand
ATATTTAACCAGCGTGATGCAGTCCTGACTGATCTGCTTGGCCACTTCCTGAATCGGTGTCGCATCCAAGGGAGCGGGCAGGTTTACCCCTTTATGAAGTCCCATGTGCGCTTTCAAACCAAGGATGCGCATAAGTGCTTCTCGCATGCGAGCCTGAGAAATTACGCCCGTTTGGTAGGCCTCGAGCATGGTAGCAAAGTCCTCCTGCGGATCGTTAAAAAAGAGGAACATATCACAACCGGCATTGATGCTGGCGGGCAACATTTCTTTTCGGGTCATGCGGTTGGTCATGGCCACCATGTGGCTGGCATCGGTGACTACCATACCGTTAAAGCCCAGTTTGTCCCGCAAAAGTCCGGTCATAATTTCGGGACAGAGGGTGGCAGGGAGCATGTCCTCATCGTTTATATTGGGATTGATCTGCCGCATATAGGCGGGCATCATGATGTGTCCACCCATAAACGCCTCGACATCGGATTCGATCAAGGTGCGGTAGACCTTACCAAAGGTATTCATCCATTCCTGCTCATTCAGGGAGTTGATATTATTGGATAAATGGGCATCCCGAAAGTCGATACCGTTACCGGGAAAGTGCTTGGCGGCACAGGCGAATCCTTCGTTTTTGTGCGCACCCTCCACGTAGGCTTTGCTCATGGCGGCTACACGCTCGGGGTCGTTGCCGAAGGCACGGGTGACCACCTCGGTGTTTTGCCAATTATAATGGATGTCGCACACGGGAGAAAAGGCCATATTGCAACCCAAGGCCGCCGCCTCACGGTTGGACAGTTCGCCCAAGGCTTTGGCGTATTCGACTTTACCCGTAGCGCCGATTTTAATGCCGGAGCCGATATAGGTGCCGTCCTGCGAAGCGCCGTTGCCGCCCATTTCGGTATTGCAGGCAATGAGCAGGGGGATTTTGGCATATTCCTGCAGGATCTCATTTTGTTTTTTTACCTGTTCCCCGCTCATCGGGTTATACCGACAGCCACCCAGATGGTATTTGTCCATCAAGTCTTTCAGATATTCTTCGCTTGTGTCGGCCGTCAGCTGGAAAAACAACTGGCCGACCTTTTCTTCATCGCTCATGTTGGCGATGGTCTGCTCCACCCATGCCACGTCGGCATCCGACAAATAATACGGTCTGCTTTTTAAATCTACCATGCTATTCCCCTCGTATCCCTAAATTATCATGAAAAATCTTCACCTGCTTGGCCTCGTAATCGGCGTATCGACCCGAGACCAGCCGCCCTAAGGCGTGATTTATAAATTCTGTCCAGCTTTTCGACTCTTGCCCTGCCACAATTGGGAAGAACCATACGCCGTTGGCCTTGGCCGCCCGTTCATCGCCCAAGGCATCCCCGCACATCAGGGTGCGATGGGCGGCATACCCCCTGTCAAGCAAAGATGCTATACATTCTGACTTTTTTCCTGAGTCCTGCGCCATGGTATATTTGACATAGGGCATCAGCCCAAAACGGCTCCATTCCTCGGTAATGGCCGTGCGGTTGGCGCTGGACACGATTGCTATATCGGCCACCTGCGCCGCTTCCCTTAAGGCTTCCCTTACGCCGGAGAATGCTTGGATGGCATTAGGCGGCAGTTCCCGAATAGCTTGGTTGACCTGCTGACTCCATGCCAGCGCTTGTTGTAAGCAGGGCGAATGGTTCTGATGAATTTCGGATTGCAAGGCTTGTTCCGATAATTCCCTGCTGTGATTCACCCAGGCTTCCAGCGCTTCAATTCCGTCAATGGGCCTATAGTTTTGATGGATTTGCCGCAAGGCTACCGCCAGTCCGTGAAAGCGATTGATGCCACGGGTGGCGGTATAGAGATTGGTTTGATTCCACGCCTGCAGGATTTGGCGCTCATACTCCTGCAAGCTCCACTGCTTTACAAGGCATGGACCAAAACAGTGAGTGTGTTTAACTGTCATGGAATCGATGGCGCACCCGTCGCTGTCGATACAGACCAAAAACGGCTTATTAGTCATGCTCGTCCAGTTCCTTATTCATGCGGGCGAGTGTCTTTTTATCCAGATTATAGATGAAGGCCATACCGATTAACATCAGAACTGCACCGAACAGATACAGGGCGGGGACGAGAAAGCGGATGTTGCGAGCCACTTCGGGGAGCTGGTTGCCCTCGTTAGCCCCCACATAGCCAAGAGCGGCCATGACCAGCAATACCAAGGACGGTCCAAAGCCTTGGGCCAGTTTACGGAAGAAGGAGTGGAGAGAATAGACCATACCCTCTTCGTGCGCGCCTGTTTTCCAGCGGTTATAGTCGATGGCATCCCCCATCAGCGACCAGCTTACGGTGGAAAAGATACCGATGCCTAAACTGTTCACCAGCTGGCAGATTACATAGATAATAATACCGTTTCCGTCGGGGGTGATGGGCAGAATCAGCATGGCCACCGATGCCGCAATACTAATCAGTGCGCCGACTACGCTCAATTCCTTTTTGCCGAATTGGGTTACCATCTTACGAGCAAAGGGGGTAAAGATAAAGACGGGCAACAGCGAGAAGACCTGAACGACGCCCGAGATGCCGACGTTGCGGAAGTAGGACTGGAACAAGACGGTTACGGCCGCCACGCTGGCCTGCACCCCGATAATCATGCCCATGGCCGCCACGGTAGCGCCGACGGCGGGGCGGTTTTTGATGAAGTTGCCAAAGGATTTGACTATGCTGAATTTTTCTTTACGCTCGTGGGTTCGCTGGTCGGTTACCCGCACAACGGTGGTGCGAATCATGAACAGGAAGGCGAAAAAGCCGATCACGCCCATGATGAGTGCGGCGATAAAGGCATTTTTACCGATCAGGTTTTCGTTACTGTCGTAAATCAGAAAAGGCAGTATGGCGACGGGGACCATGTTACCGATCATGGAACCGACCGAACGCCAAGCTGAAAGGGATGCCCGATCGGCGGGGTCTTTGGAAATTACCGACAGTAAGGAACCGTACGGGACGTTGGCCATGGTATAGAAGATGTCCCAAATGATATACCCCACCACAAAGATAATGACCTTGATCGGCAGGGAGGCTTCCCGAAACGGCAAAAAGCAAAGCGCGCCGGCCACAATCAGCCCCATAGCGCCGTATAGCATATAGGTTAGAAATTTATTTCGTTTATGGACACGCCGATCGGCATCGACCATAGCGCCGATGATGGGGTCGGTAATGGCGGCCCATACCTGCACAATCACCAACAATAACGCATATAACTGGGAGGACATTCCCATAAACTGTGTCCAGAAGATTATCAACGTGGGGCGCAGGGCAAAACTCATATTGCTTCCGATATCGCCGGCGGCGTAGGAAATGCTGTCGAGTATGCCGAATTTGCGATGCCCGTCTTTATTTTTCATACAATCACCCTTTCTTGTTTGTCGTTATTTTGGATTGTTTTTTCTTAATTATGAAAAGATACTTGAAATTTTGACCATAATACAATAAAATAAGAGCATAAACACTTAGGAGGAAAATTATGAAAAGTTCATTCCGTTGGTATGGGGACAGCGATCCGGTTACCCTTGCCTACATTCGTCAGATTCCCGGTATGCGTTCTATCGTATCGGCCGTGTACGACGTTAAGCCCGGTGAAGTATGGCCGGAGGAAAGCATCAAGCACATCGCCGATGAATGTAAAAAAAATGGGCTGATCTTCGACGTGGTCGAATCCATCCCTGTTACCGAGGAGATCAAACTCGGCAAGCCCGAGCGTGATCGTCATATTGAAAACTATTGTGAAAATATCCGCCGTTGCGCCAAGTACGGCGTCAAGTGCGTGACATACAATTTCATGCCCGTTTTTGACTGGACCCGCACCCAGCTTGACAAGGCCGGTGCTGACGGTTCGACCAGTCTGGTCATGTACTGGGATCAGATGAAAGGCTTAGATCCGCTTAAGGATGACATTCATCTCCCCGGCTGGGATGCCAGCTACAGTCAGGACGAGGTGCGTGAACTGATCACCGCCTACGGTGAGTTGGGCGAAGAAGGCTTGTGGGCCAACATCGAATACTTCCTCAAGAAGGTCATTCCGGTGGCTGAGGCTTGCGACGTGGTGATGGCCATTCATCCCGATGATCCCCCTTATCCGATTTTCGGTCTGCCTCGCATTATCACCAACGAGGAAAATCTTGATCGGTTCTTAAAGCTGGTTGACAGCCCCGCCAACTCGCTGTGCTTGTGCACCGGCTCGCTGGGTTGCTCGCCCAAGAACGATATTCCCGCCATGGTTGCTAAATATGCCAACATGAACCGCATCGGCTTTATGCACCTGCGCAACGTGAAGATTCTGGAGGATACCAGTTTTGAGGAGTCG
>JAZKZU010000159.1:0-6060 GCA_045612825.1 Eubacteriales bacterium | reverse complement strand
GCGGGCTCACCTCAACGGGATACATGGTGATAAAGGTCGGCTGAATGAGGTGCTCCTCTACCTTCTGATCAAAGCAGGCATACAGAGCGTTGCCCCACGTCCTCTCAGCGGCTTCGGCCAGCTCCACGCCCACCGCCTTAGCGGCGGCAACGGCCTCGGCATCATCAGAAATCGCATCAAAATCAATGCCCACGTACTCCTTAACAGCCTCAACCATGGTCAAGCGGCGCCAACCGGGGGTCAGATCAATCTTCTCACCCATCCACTCAAGCTCATAGGTGCCGAGAATCTCCTTGGCGGCACCCGAAATAATGCCTTCGGCAATATCCATCATATCGTGGAAATCGGCATACGCCTGATACAATTCCACGGTAGTAAATTCGGGATTGTGCTTGGGATCCATACCCTCATTACGGAAAATACGGCCAATCTCGTACACCCGATCCATACCGCCGATGATCAGACGCTTGAGCGGCAACTCAGTCGCAATACGCATATACATGTCAATATCCAGCGTATTGTGATGGGTAATAAAGGGACGGGCGGCCGCACCGCCGGCAATGGTATTGAGAACCGGCGTTTCCACCTCAATATAATTCATATTATCGAGATAGGAGCGCATGAACTTGATAAACTTAGAACGCACAATAAAGTTGCGCTTCACATCGGGATTGACAATCAGATCCACGTAACGCTGACGGTAGCGGGTGTCGGTATCGGTCAAGCCATGGAATTTCTCCGGCAAGGGCAACAGCGACTTAGCCAACAGCGTATATCCCGTAATATGAATCGAAATCTCGCCCTTCTGGGTGCGGAAAACGATACCTTTAACACCGAGAATATCGCCAATATCCAGCTTCTTGTAGGCTTTATATTCCTCCTCGCCGATATCATCGCGACGGAAATACATCTGGATGCGACCCTTGGTATCCCGCAGATCGGAGAAGGCGGCCTTACCCATGACACGCTTGCTCATCATACGGCCGGCCAGCGACACCTCTTTGCCTTCCCACTCCTCAAAATTCTCATGAATGTCAGCACTGTAAGCGGTCACATCATATTTGACATGGGTAAAGGGATCGTTGCCGTTAGCCACCATTTCGGCCAGCTTGTCCATACGAACCTTTTTCTGTTCGACAATGTCAACAATTTGTTCTTGTTCCATAACTTTTCTTCCTCTCTTTTCAAAACAGGCGTGTAACGAGCCTGTTACACGCCTGCATCAAGTGTCGTTACGCCGTGGGAGTGACGGCCAAAATCTCATAGGTCGTCATGCCATAGGTGGTTTCCACCTCAACCGTCTCGCCAACCATGTGCCCAACCAACGCCTTGCCGACAGGGCTCTCGTCGGAAATGCGGCCTTCCATGGGATTGGCCTCGTTAGAGCCGACAATATCAAAATCGGCATCCTCTTCAAAATCGGGCTCAATCACGTGCACACGAATGGTAGTACCCAACGATACGGTGTTATGCTTGATCTGATCCTTAGACAGCACAACGGCTACCTTAAGGGTGTGTTCCAACTCTGCAATGCGGGCTTCCAGTTGCGCCTGCTCATTTTTTGCCTCGTCATACTCGGCATTCTCGGAGAGGTCGCCAAAACCACGGGCAATTTTGATCTTCTCGGCCACTTCCGCACGGCGGGTGCCTTTCAAGAGATCCAGTTCTTCACTGATTTGTTTGTACCCCTGCTCGGTAAGTGTTACCTGCTTTTGCATCTTCATTTTCCAGCTTTCTCTATATTTTATGAAATAGGCATAAAAAATCCGGTTATGCACCTTTGCATAACAAGGTATATTATATCGGTCACAGCCCTATTTGTCAAGTGGCAAAATCTTTGTAATGGCAAGGCTTCTCAACCAATCCGCCCTCGTGGCATCGTAAAGCATACCGGCCAGGCACGTCGTGTCCCCATCATACCCGAACGGCGGCCGATAATCTACCCCGTACAGGTCCTGCGCCACGTAAATCCGCCCCGGCGCCCAACGCCCGCCCCGTAGCGTGGAACGGTCACCCAAAGAACAAATCACACCCCGTGCCAACAGGTCAGCCTTATGGCTGATCCTAAGCGGCAACCCATACTCCCGCAACAGCCGCCCCGCCAGCAAATGCGCCCGCATTCGATCGGGCGTGACCAGGGTAACGTCCCGACAATGCTCGGATAGAGCAATCACCGTCTTTTCACAACAAAGATTCACCGTGCCCGCCAACACCTGCGCCGGACATTGCGCCGGCGGCAAATGCAACCGTCTGACCGCCGCCACCGCCGCATCGGGCAAACGAAGCAAGCGATACTCCTCGGCCGACAATCCCGCAAGCGGGCTATCCCTTAAAAAATAAGCACAATCCGACGGCACATAATACCGACATCCGGCCAAAAGCGCATCGGTTTCGATTAAACGCTTCACCCGCTTGGTAACCCGAACCGGCAGCGTATACACCATCCAATCCCCGTACCGATCCCCCGTCCATTTGCGCCCGTTACCGGCTCGCACCACTGCGATCATGCCATCACCTCATGGCAGTATATGCAAAAAATTCCCGCATATGCGACCAAGACAGCCAAAAAGTCGTTTCAACACAGTGAAACAGTTTTGAGCAAAAAATGATCTGCACAAACGAATTCACTTAAAGCGTTTTTCTATCATCGTTTCCTATATAAAGATTCTTTCTTTCCCTTGCTCCGCAAGGATTTCACTGTTTTCCGCCGCTACGCTCTCTACCGTACCCATGTACGCCGACGAGAACGTATCGGCGAAATGCAACTTCCTTTTTGACTGTCTTGCCTCTTTACAAACAGAAAAATTCCCGCTTATGCGGGAATTTTTCTTAGCCAAGTTTAATCATCGCATCGATACACCGCCGAGCCCCGTTCATAACTTCTTCACTCAATTCCATAACCTCACCGCCGCACCCTTCCACGGCCGCCAGCAGATCATGTAACGTGGTCGCACGCATATCCGCGCATATCAGATTTTTACTCAAAAGATAGAACTTCTTGTCGGGACAGGCATGTTGCAAATGCTCGGCAATGCTATTCTCGGTACCAATGATAAACTCCTTGGCATCGCTCTCCATCGCATAATCCATAATCCCCTTGGTCGATCCCACATAGTCGGCATGCTTAACCACGCACGAGCGGCACTCGGGATGCACCAACAGCTTGGCGTTGGGGTGCTTGGCCTTGGCCGACACGGCACAACTTTCGGGGACAGAGGCATGAATGGGACAGCCGCCGTCGAGCAACATGATGTTCTTTTCGGGCACCTGCTCCTTTATGTAACTGCCCAGATTGCAGTCAGGAATAAACAGAATGTTCTTCTGCTCCATCGCCTTAACAATCTTAACGGCCGAGGAGGAGGTAACGCAAACGTCACAAACCGTTTTCAGCTCCGAGGTCGTGTTGATATAGGCAACCACGGCATAATCGGGATGTTCCCTCTTAATCTGCTCGATCCGTTCCTTATTCATCTGGTCGGCCATCAGGCAACCGGCATCGGGATTGGCCAGAATCACCGTCTTTTCGGGCGAGAGAATCTTGACCGTCTCGGCCATGAACCGCACCCCGCACATAATAACGGTTTTCTGCGGAACCTTAGCGGCCTGCACCGACAGGGCAAAACTGTCCCCCACCAGATCGGCCACCTCAACAATATCCCGATTTTGATAACTATGAGCTAATATGCAAATATCTTTTTCTTTTTTTAGGGCAAGGATCTTGTCCTGCATGTCACGGATCATCAATTTTCTCCGCCTTCCACAATATCGCTGTTCTCGTAATTTTCCTCAGACAATACCCCGACGTCCACGCCCAGCGCCTCACAAGCGGCGATCATATAGGGATCTTCCGCATAGGCCATGGTATAGCGGTTGGCGGCCTGTGTATCGCTTAAGGTAACACGGGTATCCGGCGAAAGCCCGATGAGCTGATAGGAAGTGCCGGAGGGAGGATAGTAGGTAAAGTCGGTCATCTTCAGATAACTGCCGTCAGGCAATTTATAGGTGGTCTGACCCGTACCCTTACCGTAGGTCGATTCGCCGATCATAACAGCCTTATCATAATCCATCAAAGCGGCAGTAAACAGTTCGCCGCCCGAGGCGGTGTTCTGGTCGGCCAGTACCACCATCGGCACCGATACTTCCTGCTTGGTCACCGCTTCGTAAACCGTTTTATTCGCACCGTCGCCGGTATCCTTGCGCACGGCAGTAGCCACCGTACCCTTACCGATCAGACGGTCCACGCACTCAACCACCGCATCAATCGTACCGCCGGGATTGTTACGGACATCGAAGATAAAACCGCTGACACCCTGCGTCTCCATATCGTCAATGGCCTGTCCGAAATAGTCACCCGTCAGATTGTTAAAGCCGGTAATCTTAACGTAGCCAATCGTACCCAATTTCTTGTACTCAACCGTCACCTGCTCATACTGGGAGCGCATAACCGAAAAAACCTGCGTTTCGCCGTTGCGGCTCACGGTGAAATTCGCCACCGTGCCGACCGTACCGGTCAATTTACTCACCGAATCGTCATGCCCCAAAGTCAGAACGCTTGTGTTATCCACCATAGTGATGATATCACCGATCTTAACCCCTGCCGTCTCAGCGGGAGAGCCTTTGGACACGTGGGTAACCTCCAGTCCGACGTTATCCACCCACACCACCGTCAAGCCAATACCTTCATACTGACCGGTGATCTGCGCTTGGTAAGCGCGGTATTCTTCTTTGGAGTAGTAGGCAGCGTAGGTGTCGCCCAAGCCGGCAATATACCCCTTGGCTATGGCGTTGGCCAGCGTTTCGCTGTCAATCGCACCAATGTAATGCTCGTTGACCAGATCATCAATGTTCTTGATCTTGGAGAAGGCCGCCTGCACCTCGGTGAGGTTGCCGATCTTGGTATTGATGATAAAGGTGGTGGCAAGGCAGGAGATAATAATAGCCGCTACAATCAAAAATACGGTAACGTCTACTCTGATTTTTTTATTCATAACTGTCTCCTTGGTTTAATAGGGAGTGACATAATCCAGCGGATTGACCGGTCCGATCGAACCGTCGGCACGGGGGGCGTGCAATTCAAAATGCAGATGCGGGCCGGTAACAGCAGCGCCCGAACTGCCGGTACGTCCGATCAGTTCGCCGCGGGCAACCGTCTGCCCCACCTTAACGTACTGCGCGCTCAGATGGAAGTAACGGGTAGAAAATCCGCCGCCATGGTCAATGGCAATATAATATCCGCCCGAATATTCGTAGCTAACCGCCACGACCGTGCCGCTGTTAGCCGCACGCAAGGCCGTGCCGGACGGCGTACCAATATCGATGGCGTTGTGATACTTGGTCTTGCCGGTAAAGGGGTCGGAACGGTAACCGAAGCGAGAGGTGATCCAGGTAATACCGGGGGTAGGCCAGGTAAAGGCACCGCCCACAAATCCGTTTTCCAAATTGATTAAACGGTCAATCTCATCATTGAGCTTCTTCTTGGCTTCTTCGGCCTGATGCTTCTTGGCTTCATAGGCCGCAATGGCCGCACGGTTCTCATTCACCGTCTTTTGGTACTTGGCACGGGTCGTCTCCAACGCCGTCTGCTCAGCATCCAGTTCGGCACGGGCCGCCTCATTCTCGGCACGCTTTTCTTCCAGTTGGGTTTTCTGTTGGTTAATTTTGTCAATGGTGTCGTTCATGAGCTTGATCAAATTGTTATCATAGGTCATGATCTGCTCCACGACGTCCACACGGGTCAGATAGTCGGTGAAACTGCCGGCGCCCAGCAAAACATCCAGATAGGTCGTCTGTCCCGCCTCATAGTTGGCACGCACACGCTCGTAGTAAATCTCATAATAGACGGCCAATTCCTTCTCATTGCGGTCTAGATCGGCCTGCAACACACCGATCTCCGCATCCAGGCCGGCAATAATGCCGTTGTAAACCTGAATCTTTTCCTCATACAGATGAATCTCACCGCTGAGCTTTTCCACCTCCGCTTGGGCGGCAGTCAGGGTAGCGGTCGCGCTGTTGATGAGGGCTTGATATTGTTGTTGCTGCTGATTGAGGCTGTTGAGTTGC
>JAZKZU010000158.1:0-1863 GCA_045612825.1 Eubacteriales bacterium | reverse complement strand
CGTGCCGCTCAGATGGGCGATACCGTAGTGCTGGACTTTGACGGTTCGGTTGACGGCGTACCTTTTGACGGCGGTAAGGCTGAGAATCACAGCTTGGTGCTGGGTTCCGGTTCCTTTATCCCCGGTTTTGAAGATCAGTTGGTTGGCAAGGCCATTGATGAGGATGTGGTTGTCAGCGTGACCTTCCCTGAGGAGTATCATGAGAAGTCTTTGGCCGGCAAGGCGGCAGAGTTTAAGTGCGTGATCCATGAGATCAAGTTTGAAGAGCTGCCCGAGCTGGATGATGAGTTTGCCAAGGATGTCAGCGAGTTTGACACGCTGGATGAGTACAAGGCAGACATGAAGAAGAAGATGGCTGAGTACATGGAGGCACAGGCTGATCGTGCGGTTGAGCAGGCCATCATGGAGAAGATCGTGGAAGGCATGACGGCGGATGTGCCTGATGCCATGGTTGAGCAGCAGATTGATACCATGATCAATGAGTATGATCAGAACATGCGTCAGCAGGGCCTGGATATTCAAACCTATCTGAAGTATACCGGCATGAAGATGGAAGATTTCCGTGCTTCCTTCAAGGATCGTGCCGACAAGACGGTTCGTGCCCGTTTGGCGCTGGAAGAGATCGTTAAGGCTGAGAGCGTTGTGGTTTCTGCGGATGAGCTGGAAGCTGAGTACAAGCGTGTTTCTGAGCAGTATGGCATTGAGCTGGATCAGGTTAAGGCCTTCCTGCCTGCCGAGCAGATGACTCAGGATATTGCTGTTGACAAGGCTCTGAAATTTGTTGTTGCCAACGCCAAAGTTACCGTGAAGAAGGAAAAGAAGGCAACGAAAAAGGCAACAAAGAAGGCAGAAGAGAAGACCGAGGAATAATAATCTCGGCAAATGCGAGTATAATAGTTAACGTTGAGTAAAGGAGTGCCGGAAGAATGAATGATTTTATGAGTTTGGTGCCGATGGTAGTTGAGCAGACCAATCGTGGGGAGCGTTCGTACGATATCTATTCACGCTTGCTCAATGACCGTATTATTTTCCTGTCGGATCAGGTGAATGACACGACGGCATCTTTGGTGGTGGCCCAGCTTTTGTATCTGGAGGCGCAGGATAACGAAAAGGATATTTGCTTCTATATCAACAGCCCGGGCGGCTCGGTTTCTGCCGGCATGGCCATTTATGATACGATGAATTACATTAAGTGTGACGTATCCACCATTTGTGTGGGTATGGCGGCTTCCATGGGTGCATTCCTGCTTTCGGCAGGTGCGAAGGGGAAGCGTCTGGCGTTGCCTAACAGTGAGATCATGATTCATCAGCCGTTAGGCGGGGCGCAGGGGCAGGCATCGGATATCATTATTCATGCCGACCATATTCGTAAGACCCGTGAGAAGTTGAACACCATTTTGGCGGCCAATACCGGACGGCCGCTCTCGGAGATCGAGCGGGATACCGAGCGTGATAATTTCATGTCGGCCAAGGAAGCCTTGGAGTACGGCTTGATCGACAAGGTTATTGAAAAGAGATAAAGAGGGTAGTTCATGGCAAATAACAACTACGGGGACGGCGCCTTTTGTTCCTTTTGCGGCAAGCCGAGGGAGCAGGCGGATAAGCTGATTGCCGGCATGAATGATGCCTATATTTGTGATGAGTGTGTAGAACTGTGTATGCAGATTCTGGATAAGCCGTTGCCGACAACGGGGTCATCGCAAGAGATCAAATTGCTCAAGCCCAAGGCGCTTAAGGCGATGCTGGATGAGCACGTGATCGGGCAGGATGATGCCAAGATTGCGCTGGCGGTAGCCGTTTATAACCATTACAAAAGAATAATCGGCACTCAGAATGACCCCGATGTGCAGCTGCAAAAGAGCA
>JAZKZU010000157.1:0-6538 GCA_045612825.1 Eubacteriales bacterium | reverse complement strand
ACGATCAGGTGGCGCTGGATTTGCGGATGTATCTGCGTGGGCAGATCGATGGGATGATCGCGGCGCTCAAGTCCTTTATCGGGGTGTTGGCCGATCAGGCCGATGCCTATAAGACGGCCGTTATGCCGGGGAATCCCCATCTGCAACGGGCGCAACCCATCTTCTTCGGGCATCATCTGATGGCCTATGCCATGATGCTTTCAAGGGATATTGAGCGGTTGCAGGATTGCCGTAAGCGAATGAATGTGTCGCCCATCGGCTGTTGTGCCTTGGCGGGGACGACCTATGCGACCGACCGTAAGATGGAAGCGCAGAAACTGGGCTTTGACGATATTTGCCGCAACTCCTTGGACGGCGTTTCCGATCGGGATTTTGCCGTGGAGATGCTGGCCGATATGGCTACTCTGATGATGCACCTGTCCCGTTTTGCCGAGGAGGTTATCCTCTGGTCGAGTTGGGAGTTTAAGTTTGTGGAGCTGAGCGATGCCTATACCACTGGCTCGTCTATCATGCCCCAAAAGAAGAACCCCGATATGGCCGAACTCATCCGTGGCAAGACCGGTCGTGTCTACGGCGATCTGATGGGCTTGCTCACCACCCTTAAGGGACTGCCGCTGGCCTACAATAAGGATATGCAGGAGGATAAGGAGTGCATCTTTGATGCCTGCGATACGGTGAATATGTGCATCCCCGTTTTCGAGGGCATGATGGCTACTATGAAGGTCAATACCGATCGCATGAAGCAGGCGGCGGGCGAGGGCTTTATCAACGCTACCGATCTGGCCGACTATCTGGTCAAAAAGGGTCTGCCTTTCCGCAGTGCCTATAAGATTTCGGGGCAGATCGTGGCTCATTGTATCGCCACCAAGCAGACCTTGGAGAGTATGCCGCTGAGCGAGTATCAATCCTTTAGCGATCTGTTTGAGCAGGATTTGTATGGGGATATTGACTTGATGGCCTGCGCCGAGAAACGCTCCAGTGAGGGCGGTACTTCGGTGGCCTCCATCGAAGCCCAGATTGCCTACATTAAGAACAAACTGTAAACAAAGAATTTCGCATTGGTTACAATGCGAAATTTTTTTTGTGCAATAGTGTGAATTTGGCATGGTTTTCCAAAAGCAAATTTCTCACACCTCGTCAATAGACAAAAAAGAGAAGATATGGTATAAAAAACCATCAAAATAAAGGAGGCTGGTAGTATGAAAAGAATATTGGCATTGGTTGTTTTGTTAGGGTTCGTGCTGGGACTTGGTGGATGCGCCGGTCTCTTTGAAACGGAAAAAGAGGTCAAGATCGGCATTGGTATGGGAAGTAACAACCATCCCGTACACCGCATCGTGCAGTATGGATTTGACAAAGGGATTGAGCATCATGGCGCCACCAAGGTGGATGCGATCATGAACGAAGGCTCGGCTATGGAATGGATGGCAAAGTACGAATGGGCCGTTGTCGAAGAAAAGGCTCAGGGTATGTTGCTTTGGTCGGGTGACGACACCTTCTATCAATTCATGCGGGAGATGAAGAAGGAACACGGCACCGAATTTGTCGTGCCTCATTTCTCCCACGAGTATGTGGACACCAAGAATTTTATTGCCGCCAATCCGCATTATGATGATCGTATGATGGGAGAAATGGCGGCCGATATGCTGGTAGAAGCCTTGCACGCCAAAGGCATTACCTCGGGTTCAATCGGCAATACGCAGGCGGGCGCAAGTGTGACGACAAATGCGGCTTCGGATGCTTTCCGTCACCGTTTAAATGAGATCGCACCGCAATTCCGTGTCACCGACGTGGTGTTTGAGGGGCTGGAACCGAGTGCCGCCGCTACCAAAATTGTGGGAATTATCAATGCGAACCCCGATATTGTCGGCGCCTTCGGGACGACGGGCGGGAGTGCGACGGCGTGGGCCAAGGCGATGGAAGATACCGGCCGCACCGATTTAGTGGTCATTGGCGTGGATTTCACTGCGGGGAGTTTAGATGTTTTGGAAAACGGCCCCATTACCGGACTGATGTGCACGCCCCTGTATGATGAGGGGTATAACAGTGTTGGCATCCTGCACGACGTCATTCACGGCAAGACATACAATCAAATCAAGGAAGATTGGGACATTGTCTATGACGTGGTGGGTTTGACCAAGGACAGCGACCTGACGCCCTATCGGGATATGATCCATAACATAACAGAAAACCTCTCCTAAACAAACCGCAAAACGCAGGGATTTTCCCCTGCGTTTTTTGCACATATTTTGGCTTGTGTCATACACTATTAGTGAGAAATACTTAGTGGGAGGCTAAAATATGGCTGAATATAAGGTTTTGCCGGGGCCGCTGACCGGTTGCGAAAGTCCCAAACATGCGGTGTGTATCAGTGCCAAGCAGGTGTACGACTCTTGCCGTGACAAGGATTGCTTGGAAGATCTGCGCGTCTATCCGACGGCCTGTTCGCAGGCAGTGCTGGACCGTGCGATCAGTGTACGGGCAAAGGATTGCGAGATTCTTTGTTGCTATATCGATGTGGAGGAAGTCCCCTTCAATAACGGCTTCTATACCGTTGATGCCAAATTCTTCTTCAAATGCCGCTTCGATGCCTTTTACGGCTGCGGCAATCCCCAGCAGATCGAGGGTCTGTGCTGCTACAACAAGCGTGTGATCCTGTACGGCAGTCAGGGCGGCGCTCAGATCTTCTCCAGCACCTATCGAAACGATGCCAATGACCGTCAGGGCCGTATGCGCACCAACCTGCCGCAGGCGGTGGTCGAGGCCGTTGATCCCATGCCGCTGTCGAGTAAGGTGGTCGGTTGCCACGACCGTTGCGGCTGCTGTGATTTTGATATTTCCGCCCTGTCGGATAATATCTGCCGCTGCTTTGACGGCGAGCTGGTGGATGATCGCAACGGCAATCGTCTGTACGTGACCTTGGGCCTGTTCTCGGTCATCCGTCTGGAGCGGGAAGCACAGATGCTCGTGCCCAGCTACGACTATTACCTGCCCGAGAAAGAGTGCTCCGGCCCGTCGGAGGAAGAGCCTTGCCACTATTTCCGCAAGATCGCTTTCCCTGTCGACCAGTTCTCGCCGCCCCGTATGTATGATGGCGGTTGCGGTTGCAAACCCAAAGAGGATAAAAAAGACAAAAACGATTGTTGCCGCCGCTGATAAAAATGAGGAAACTTCGGTTTCCTCTTTTTTTTATGGATATAGTAAAGATGAGGTGAAAAATATGAGCGATTTTATCCGCTTGGAACACGTGAGCAAAATTTACGGCGAAAAAGAATCTCAGGTCAGCGCCCTTGACGATATCTCCCTTACTATCGATCAGGGCGAATTTGTGGCCATACTGGGCGCATCGGGCAGCGGGAAAAGTACCTTGATGAACATGATCGGCGCGCTCGACCGCCCCACCCACGGCCGCTACTATTTCAACGGCCAGAACATCCTGCACTATACCGACCGCAAACTCTCCGAGTACCGCAATCGGGTGATCGGTTTCATCTTTCAGGGCTTTCATCTGGACGGATCGCTGACCGCTTTGGAAAACGTCATGATGCCCCTCATCTACGGCGGCGTACCCAAGAAGAAACGGGCCGAACTGGCCTATCAGGCCTTGGATCGGGTGGGCTTGGGTGAGCGGGTGGAGCATCGCCCCTCCCAACTATCGGGCGGGCAGAAACAACGGGTCTGCATCGCCCGTGCCTTGGTCAGTTGTCCGAAGGTGATTCTGGCTGATGAACCGACGGGAAACCTCGACCGACAATCGGGCGAAATGGTTATGGACATTCTCACCGAACTGTGGCGGACGGGATATACCGTCATCATGGTCACCCATAATAACGCTCAGGCCGAGCGAGCGGCACGAATTTTGGAGATATCCGACGGAAAAGTGTTGCGTGATGAGGTAACGCGTGGTAAAATAAACCTATAAGTATGCGGAGGTTTTTGCTATGCGTGGAAAACTGATTGCCATTGACGGCGTGGACAGCAGCGGAAAAGGGCTGCAAACCCAGTTATTATTGGAGGCTATGGAGCATCAGGGAATGGCCGTGCGCAAATTGCGCTTTCCGGTTTATGAGTCGGACTCCTCGGCGCTGGTCAAGATGTATCTGGCCGGTGAGATGGGAGGCGTGTCCGATGTCAACGGCTATGCCGCATCCCTATTCTTTGCGGCCGATCGGTATGCGTCCTATAAGATGGACTGGGGCAAGTCCCTGCAAGAGGGCATGAACATGGTGTGCGATCGCTATGTATCTTCCAACGCCATCCATCAGGCGGTCAAGGTTGCGCAGGAGCAGAGGGACGAGTTTCTGGGCTGGGTCATGGATCTGGAATATGAGAAGATGGGCCTGCCCAAACCCGATCTGACCATCTTTTTGGATATGCCCGTGGATGTGGCGCTGTCCTTGATGGATAAGCGTTACCACGGCGATGCCTCGAAAAAGGATATTCATGAGGCCGATCGGGACTATCTGCTGGCCTGTCATGAGGCGGCGGTGTATGCGGCCGATCATTTCGGCTGGGCCCGCATCAACTGCGTGGAAAACGGCAAACTGCTCTCGCCCCATACCATCCACGAGAAAATTATGGATCTGGTTGATTCGCTGTTTAAGGAGTAATCTCATGATTTATGTCTTTTTAGCCAATGGCTTTGAGGAGATCGAGGCCATGTCGGTCATCCATATTCTCCGCCGTGCCGATCTGGAAGTTACACCCGTCGGTGTCGGCGGCGAGGAGATCTCGCGTGCTCACGGCGTCACCGTGAGGGCTGACCTGCCTGCCGATCAGGCCGATTTTATTGATGTCGATTTGATGGTACTGCCCGGTGGACAGCCCGGTGCGGATAATCTTACCGAGAGCGCCGATGTCCAGCGGTGTATCGATCTGTGCTTGGAGTACCGTGTTCCCATGGCGGCCATCTGCGCCGCCCCCATGGTCTTTGGCCGTAAGGGCTTGCTCGACGGCAGGAAGGCCACCTGCTACCCCGGTTGCGAGGGCGGTATGGGTAAGGCGGAAGTGACGGGCAAAGAGGTGGAGATCGACGATCTGTTTATTACCTCCAAAGGCCCTGCCACGGCCCAGATGTTCGCCTTTACCCTTGTCGGCTTGATGAAAGGCCGTGATACGGTGGATGAGATTTGCAAGGGGATGCTCTATTGCTAAAGCGGGAATGGCGGCGGCAACTGCGGGCGCAGTATGCGGCGGTATCGCCCTGTGATCTGTCCAAGGCCGTGCGCGCCTTGCCTGCCTACAAGCAGGCGCAAACGGTAGCGCTGTATATGGCCGATGGCTTTGAAGTATCGGT
The DNA here is from genome assembly GCA_045612825.1 of Eubacteriales bacterium. GTDB lineage: Bacteria > Bacillota > Clostridia > Oscillospirales > UMGS1783 > CAKSHC01. The sequence continues at coordinate 1,242 of JAZKZU010000157.1, read as the reverse complement.
GAGTGGCCTGTTGCATGATGCGGATAAGACCGTCCTGTTGCCTCGTTGCGAGGAGTCGGGCATGGTCTTTTGCCGTTATGACGGAAATCTTGTCCCCGATCGGTTCGGGATTTTAGCGCCTACCACGCCCCCGTGGCGGGAAAGGATCGATCTGATGATCGTGCCTGCGCTGGCCTTTGATAAAAAGGGCGGCCGTTTGGGACGGGGCGGCGGGTTTTATGACCGTGCCTTGGCCGATCATGAGGGGACGAGCGTTGGCGTGATACGGGAAGCCTTTTTATTTGATGAGCTACCCATGCAGGAGCATGACCGTCGGGTCGGTCATATCGTAACCGAAAAAGGAGTCTATACCTTTCTATGAAACAAAAACAGTTAGAACAAAAAACGGGGCTGATCGCCGTTGGCATCTTTGTCACGTTGATGCTTTTTGAGCTGGTCGGGCCGTTGATATTGCCGGAAAACGACGGGATGTACTATTACGTAGCCGCTATCTTTACGGCGGCGGTGTTGTTGGCGGCGTCGATTTTCACGGCTAAGGTACATAACCAGAAGGCGAAGGAGTTTTTTAAGCTGCGGGCCTTTCGTCTGCGCTGGTTGCCGATTACCGTAACCGGTGCGGGCGCGGCCATGCTGGGCGCGGCGCTGATCAATTTAGCCCTGTCCAATATCGGCCTGCCCGATTGGATGATGCCGCAGGTGCAAAATCCCTTTGCCGCCGGCGTGTCCGATCCGATTGCGCCGTTCTTGGCTTTGGTTATCGTGCCTGCCATTTTTGAGGAGTTGTTTATCCACGGGGCGGCCATGAGCGCCTTTGGTCGGCGTGGCGAACTTGCCGCCGTGATCTATACCTCGCTGCTGTTTTCCATGTTGCTCGGTTCGGTGACCAACCTGTTCGGCACCTTCTTTGCGGCGCTGATTTACGGGTATATGACGGTGGTGTGCGGCTCGGTCTATCCGGCTATGCTGGCGCACCTGCTGAATAATCTGCTATCGGGCACGATTACCATGTACGGGCAGAACTTTTTTAATATCGGCTATAACGGCTACTTTTTGTTTGCGGCAGCCATTCTGTTTTTGGTGTGCGGATTTTTCTATCTGGGATCGCTGGAAAAGTATTTCCGCCGTCACTCTTTGGAAACGCCCAAAAGGGGAGGAATGTTGCCGATGCCTCTCTTTGTGCCGATATTCGTTTTGTTATGGGTTGCAAAAATTGTCTTGTCGATATATAATATTATGTAAGAC
>JAZKZU010000156.1:0-2238 GCA_045612825.1 Eubacteriales bacterium | reverse complement strand
ACCAGCTACGGGGTTGTTAGCCTTGATGGTTGTTCCCGTTGAGCCGTCAGCGAAAGCAACGGCATCGAAGAAGCCAGGTGACGACGTATAGACTGTTGCATACTCTTCAGAAGAAGTGACAAGTGCACTCTGGCTGCTCGGACTGAAGGAGAACGATGGTGTTTCCTTGGCCTCATTCAAGGGGTATCCGTTGTGCGTTACGGTGAATCCGCTGATGTTAACAGAAGCAAGGTTTTGACTGGTGAAGGTCACGTCGTCAGCAAAGCCTGTCCATGTCAGTTGCGAGTCGCTGGTTTTAACAATCGTTCCCGAAGAGGCTTGAATGTAGTCTGTGATGGCATGAGAACCGCTGATGTCATAGTTGCTGAAGCTACCTGTCAGTACGATGGTCGTCATGTTGGCAGCTTCACCGTCAGTGCCCTTGCGCAGCACCAGCTGTAGCGTTCCGCTGTTTCTGAATAGGAATTGACTGGCTTGATTAAATTTCACACCGTCACCGCCTCCGAAGTTGATATCCAGACGGGGTATCGTACGATTGATATTTCTATTGGCATTGACACCTCCGTATGGTATCAGCATCTTCAGGTCACTGACATTCACCGTGAACTGACCAGCCTGAGTGACGGTCAAAGTGTAGGTTTTCTCATCAGCAGCATAGGTTGAAGTGGCAGCGGTGGCAGCCTTGATGGTACATGTTCCCGCGCCTGTTACCGTTACCTGTCCTTCTGTTCCTGAAGCATTAGAAACGGTAGCACCTGTCGTGCCGGCATTAACCACACTCCATGTGACTGCACCGTCAGAGTTTGTGGTAAACGAATTAAGAACCGTTGTCGATGATCCGCCAACGGGAATTACGGCAGCGCAAGCATTACCATTGCTGAAACTGGATGTCGGAGCCGTCAAATCGCCTTGCTGTACAACTTTAATGTAGAAAAGGCCAGTTTCACCATCATTTCTTTCGATGGTATAACTGCCCGCAGCCTGATTGCTGAACGTATAGATACGAACATCTTCTGTCGTCCCGGTAACGTTGCTCGGCGTCGTGGCATCAGTATAGGCATAAGCCGTTGTACTCCCCGTAATACCAAACTTGATACCTTTAGTATTTTCAGTCAAACTCGAATTCTTCGCCTGAATTATAGTTACCGTACTTGTGGCGGCTAACGTAAAAGATATCTTGGTGTCACTTTGAATCTTAAGACCGTGGGTGTATTGCACACCTTCATAATAACCAGCGAACTTATTATTATAATTCGCACTATTATTTGTATGAGAAATGGTAAAAAACGAAGGTGTTGTATAAGTTCCACCGTTCTTCGACTCAAGGGCACTGGCATTATTATTTGCTCCCAATCGGAGTTCATAAGTTGTTTCTGCCCACAGTTTTCCTACCCCAATGACATTGAGGAGGAGCATCATCATAACTAATAGTTTCTTCATTATTCCTTAAAATTTCAAATTATTTCCTATTGATAGACGTTAGTTACTGCGCTTACACAGCGCCATTCCTTATATATAAAAAGGTAGATAACAAGTTGAATAGTTGAAAAATCGGGTGCAAAAGTAAATATAAAATGGGTATTTACAAGAGTCAACGAGGCATTTTGTCAAAAGTTATAGTGTTTTTCTCAACTTTTCGAGGAACTTCGCGTCGTTTCCGTTGCCAGGACTGGGATTTTTTCAACCACGGATTACACTGACTCTCACAGATTTTTTAAGCGAACGGATTAGAGGGGGCTTTTCAAACGCATAGGTATTGGAAAGCGCATCTGCTGCCTTTTCAATTTCATCGGGATCCACTTCCAAAGCATCCGCAAAGCGCTGAATGTCAATACGTTCACCGGACGCAAACAGGATCGCCTCAATGGCTCTGTGCAGTTCTTCCAGTTCCATTTCAGTTCAGCTCCTTCTTTTCATTCTCGTCCAGCAGACGGACATTGGGATTTTCACCATTGATATCATCTTCCAGGGTCACGGCATTGGTTTTGCACAGGTCCAGGATCGCCAGAAAGGTGGCAACCACTTCCGACCGGCTTTTATTGCCCCGGAACAGGTTCTTCATCCGTTCCACGCCACGCAGCACCAGCTGGCGCAAAACTTCGCCGGTTTTTCTGCCGATGGGATAGGGTTCCTTACCAACGATGCCCTGGAAATTCATGGTGGGCGGCGGGAGCTGCCGCTGGCGCCGCTCCGTAATCATATCCAACGCCCGCAGCAGATCCGGTACAACGTGCTTAT
>JAZKZU010000155.1:0-8495 GCA_045612825.1 Eubacteriales bacterium | reverse complement strand
CGCCATATCCCGCAATTTGACCTCGCAAAAGACGATAAATTCCTCGTTTTCGGCGATCAGATCGATCTCGCCGCCGCGCGCCGTGAAGTTGCGCATCACGATGCGATAGCCCTGTTTTTCCATAAGTCTGGCGGCATAGGTTTCCCCGCCGTCACCGATCCGTCTTCTGTTCATAGAATCTTTTTAAGAAAACTCATGCGATAAATTTCATTCGGGCCGTACTGCCTCACCAGCGCCATATGTTCGGCGGTGGGATAGCCCTTGTGTTTAGCCAGGTTGTACTGGGGATAAGCCAGGGCATACTCGCCCATCAGCCGATCTCGGGTCACCTTAGCCAAGATGGAAGCGGCGGCAATGGAGAGGCTTTTGCTGTCCCCTTTGACCACCGTAACGCTCGGATATTCGATGCCCTTGTTGCGATTTCCGTCGATCAACAACAGGTCGGGCGCAACACCCATGGCCGCCACGGCACGGTTCATGGCCAGCATGGTGGCGTTGAGAATGTTGATTTCATCAATCTCGGCAGGCGAAGCCAACCCCACACCCCACGCAATCGCCTTTTCGACGATGACATCGTAGAGGGCTTCCCGCTTCTTCTCCGAGAGTTTTTTGGAGTCGTTAATTCCCAAATCTTCCAGACCCTCAGGCAGGATGACAGCGCCGGCACAGACCGGCCCGCAAAGCGGCCCGCGGCCGGCCTCATCGACACCGGCAATGACCGTATATCCTTGGACTTTATATTCGGTTTCTATTGAAAAATCAGCCATTTGTACTAACCTCAAAACTGATTCGTCCTAACTTTCCGGCACGGTACTCATCCAACAGGATGTGCCCCGCACGCTCGGTATCCACCACGGCGCCCCGCCCGATAAAGCCACGGGCACGCCCAATCTTTTCCAGAATTTCATAACCTTGCAGATCTTCAAAATCCTTGATTTTATATCGATCCGCCAAGGCCTGCGGCGCCGTTCTGGCAATGGCCGCCGAAAGGTTCTGGGCGATATATTCGGTGTCCAGCACCTCGTCCTTGATGGCGCCGGTATAGCACAGCAAGAGCGCCTGATCTTCGGTATCGATCTTCGGCCAAAGGATGCCGGGAGTATCCAGCAGATCCAGCCCCTGTGCGCCCGACACGCTCACCCATTGTTTGCCACGGGTGACACCCGGACGATCCTGTGCCACGGCCGCCTTTCGGCCGGCCAGCATATTGATAAAGGAGCTTTTTCCCACATTGGGAATGCCGGTAATCATAATGCGCAACCGCTTGGAGGCGATGCCTTTTTCGGCACGGCGTGCCAGAATTTCGGCGCCCGCCGCTTGGGCGGCACGGACAAAATCGGCCACGCCTTTTTTGCCCCGACAATCGACCGCCACCGCAAACTGCCCCTGTTTTTTCAAGGCGGAAATCCAAGAGGCGGTAATATTCGGGTCGGCCAGGTCGGATTTATTAAGCACCGTAATACGAGGCTTGCCGCCCAGCAATTCATCCAATACAGGGTTGCGGGAGGCGTTGGGGATACGGGCATCCACCACCTCGCAGGCGATATCGCACATTTTCAGATTCTCGGTAATGAGCCGTCTAGTTTTGGCCATGTGACCGGGAAACCAGTTGATGGTATTTCTGTTTTCTTCCATTACACCGCACCAAAATCCGCAAAAGGATAGAGAATCCACAGCGCACGTCCGACAATCTCCTCCCGATCGACCAATCCCACCGATTGATAGCGGGAATCGTAGGAATGGTTGCGGTTATCCCCGCAGGCAAAATACTGATCTTCACCCACCGTAACGGGAAAGTAGGACTCATTGTACCACATATCATAATTGGTCATGACTTCATTGATGTACGGCTCATTCAAGGTTTTGCCGTCCACAATCAATTTGGCCGATTCCTTATCAAAATCTACCGTCTGCCCCTCTACCGCAATGATGCGCTTGATATACGGCTCGGACTGCTCCCGCAAGGAGAAGACAACCACGTCGCCGACTTTGGGCTGATAGAAGAAATTAGACACAATCACACGTTGACCGTCCAGCAAGGTGGGGGTCATCGACGGGCCGGAGATGGTGACAACACGCAAGATAAAAGAAAAGACAAAAACTACGACCACAAGGGCCAGCACCAGCATCTCTACCCACTCGTAGAGTTCGCTTGCCCGTTTTTTCTTTTCATCGGTTATCGATTCCATGGCTACCTCCAAATAAAATGAAAAAGGGGGACATCCCTGTCCCCCCTCAACATGCGTTAGATTCTTTCCTTAACGCGGGCAGCCTTACCAACACGATCACGCAGATAGTAAAGCTTGGCTCTGCGAACTTTACCGCGACGAACCACCTTAACGTCCACAACATTGGGCGAATGAACAGGGAAAACCCTCTCCACGCCTACGCCATGGGACAGGCGACGAACGGTGAAAGTCTCAGTAAGACCACCGCCGTTGCGGGAAATCACAGTGCCTTCAAACATCTGGATACGTTCCTTAGCGCCTTCTTTGATGTTGACGCTGACGGCAACCGTATCGCCCACTTCGAAAGCAGGGACATTTTCTTTCAGCTGTTTGCTGTTGAACTTTTCGATAGCGTTCATAGTATCCTCCATTAATCATCAGTACATTCATCCACCGTACCCATGTACGGTCAGCGGAATGCCCGTATTACATGCTTGGATATTCTATCACAAAGTTAACAACAATGCAAGAGAAATTTTTATTTTATTTCAAATTTTAATTCCGATCCGTCACTGGACACAGAAACTTCGGTGAATCGGCCCACCTCAAACACCTGCCGCACCAGCCGATCTTCAACCTGACGCTCGACATAGCGGCGGACGTTTCGTGCGCCGTATTTCTCCGAGAAGGATTCCTTGGCAATATAGGAGAGCGCCGCATCGTCCCACGCAAGCGTGATGCCCTGCTCCTCCAAGCCTTCCTGCAATTCCTTCATAAACCCTTCGGCAATATCGGCAAAGACCGACTGCGGCAAGGGATTAAAGACGATGATTTCATCCACACGATTGATAAACTCGGGGCGCAGAAAATCGCTCAGCGCCTTCATCGCCTTATCCTTGGAACGGGTATTGACAGAGGCGCCAAAACCCGCCGCCGTGCCGCCGATCTGGCTGCCGGCATTGGACGTCATCACAATCACCGCATGCTCAAAGGACACGGTGCGGCCGTGCGCATCGGTCACCCGCCCCTCATCGAGGATCTGCAACAGGATATTGAGCACGTCGGGATGCGCCTTTTCAATCTCGTCAAACAACACCACCGAATAGGGCTTGCGGCGGATCTTCTCGGTCAACTGCCCCGCCTCGTCGTACCCGACATAGCCGGGAGGCGAGCCGATAATACGGGATACCGAGTGCTTCTCCATAAACTCCGACATATCCAGCCGAATCAGCGTTTCGGGAGTATTGAACAGTTCCTTGGCCAGCACCTTGACCAACTCGGTCTTACCCACACCCGTCGGCCCTGTGAAGCTGAAGGCCACGGCACGCTTGCGAGGGGCAAGGGCGGCACGGGCACGGCGTACGGCGGCGGCAATGGCCGAAATGGCCTCCTCCTGCCCTTTGATTTTGGCGCCTAACACCTTTTCCAAATCCCGAAGCTTATCGGTTTCGGATTGAATAATCTTACCGGTCGGCACACCCGTCCACAATTCAATGACACGAGCCAGATCCTCCAGCGTAACCGTAGACAAGGACTGCTCCTTGGCCACGTCCCGCTGGGCGGTGATACGCAACAGCTCGGCCTGACTCTCGGCCAATTCTTTATAGGTATCGTCGGTCATCTGCTCGGTGGGCAGTTCCTTAATGGCGGCAATTTTTTCCTCGGTAGCCGCCACCTGCTTTTCCAGATCGTACAAGGCATCAAAAGCCTTATTCTTCAAAGCGGCATTGGCGCAGGCTTCGTCCAGCAGGTCGATCGCCTTATCGGGCAAATACCGATCGGTTACATACCGCTCGGAGAGGGTGACCGATTTACGGACAATGTCCTCGGAAATGGTGAGGTTATGGAAGGTTTCGTAATGCTCCTTGATGCCGCGCAAAATACCCATAGCATCATCGATGGAGGGTTCCTCCACCATGACCGTCTGGAACCGACGCTCCAGCGCCGCATCCTTTTCGATGTGCTTGCGGTACTCGTTCAAAGTGGTAGCCCCGATGACCTGAATCTCGCCACGGGAGAGGGCAGGCTTTAACATATTGGCGGCATTCATCGAGCCTTCCGACTCGCCTGCGCCGACCAAGTTATGCACCTCGTCAATCACCAGAATGATGTTGCCGATTTTCTTGACTTCCTCGATCAGCCCCTTGACCCGACTTTCAAACTGGCCTCTAAACTGCGTTCCGGCGATCAGCGCCGTCAGATCCAGCAAGAAGACCTGCTTATCCCGCAGTTTGGCCGGCACATTTCCCGCCGCAATACGGGAGGCAAGCCCCTCGGCAATGGCCGTTTTACCCACGCCGGGCTCACCGATCAGACAGGGGTTATTCTTGGTGCGCCGACACAAAATCTGCTGGGCGCGGTAGATTTCTTCCTCCCGCCCGATCACCTTGTCGATCTTGCCGTCTCTAGCTCGCTGGGTCAGATCAATACAATACTGGCTGAGGAATTTATATTTGGGCTTCTTGCCGTCTTTGGGCTTCTCATCGGCCTCTTCCTCGCCCTTGCCCATCATCTTGCCGAGCAGGGACATGGAGGGAGCGCCGCCCTCGGAAAAGTCGCCCTCTTCCCCCATCATTTCCATCATTTCTGAGGATATGGAGTCGAACTCCTCGGGCGAAATGCCCATCTTGGAGAGCATATCATCCACCGGTGCCAAGCCCAGTTCTTTGGCGCACTTTAAGCAGTAGCCTTCATTTTTGGTGATACCGTTTTCCATACGGGCCACAAAAACGACGGCCATGCGCTTTTTGCATTTAACACAGAGCATCTTGTTATCCAATGTTGTGTTCCTGTTCTTTCTTCTGCCGGTAGTAGACCTGCAGATGGATCATAATATAATTGAAAAAAGCAAAATACAAACTAACCGCCGCTACAATAAAGAGAATCTGCGGCAAAGCGGGAGGCAGTTCAATCAGCGGCACAAAGACCAGGTTGAAGCAGATCACCGCATAGAATAAGGTTGTTGCCGCCTTGCCGTACCATCGGGCCGGCTGCACCTCTACCTTTTTGCGCAGGCAGATATAGGCCAAAACGATCTGACTGGCTTCTTTGAGGATCAGCGCCAGCATGAACCACAAAGGCGCAATATGATGCAGATACAGGCAGATGCAAATGGTGATCTGCGCCAATTTATCGGCAAAGGGGTCGAGCAGAGCGCCGAGTTTGGTCTGCAACTGATATTTGCGAGCCAGATGACCGTCCACCAGATCGGAAACCATGATGGCCGCCAATAAAACAAACGACCATACGTGCTGACCGATCAGATACAGCCACGCAAAAAAGGGCGTCATCACAATGCGAAGCACCGTGATCATGTTGGGCAAATGCTTTAACATACCTTATAACATCTCTTTCCGTTATTTAGTAATCCAATTCACCAAAGGGTTAATCTCTGTAATGTGCTTGAATATGTAGGTTTTCTCCACCGTCTGTGCGCCAAACATGGGATCGGTTTTCCCGCCCAATTCCACAACACAGGCCAACACCATCAGGATCAGCGCGGCGCTGACAAGGCCCACCATCACACCTAAAATTCCGTTGCATTGTCTGAGAATGGGTAATTTCAGAATGGGTTTTAACAGCAGTCCGATCAGCAGTGTACCCAGCCATGCCAATGCAAACAGGCCAATGGTAGCCAGCGCCATACTCACCGTTACGGTAACGCCGATGCGCCGAAGCATGCCGTCAATATATTCACCAACGGTAGCCGCCCCCATCGAATCCTCAACGCCGAGAATATCCACGCCGAATTTATCGGAGATGCCCTGATTGATCACCGCCAGATCCATCTGATCCACCGATGCATCAAGGGTCAGCCCCTCTTGGGTCTTGACCACCTGCTTGACCGCCCACGGACGGACAACCGTATCGTCCAACTTCTCGGCCACCGACTGAGCAAATGACGAAACAATCACCACCGCTAATACCAGACTGATCAGGCCCGAGATCGACTTAACAAAGCCTCGACGCCAGCCCAGAATGATACTGCCGACCACGATACCGACAACCAATATGTCTAATACAATATGCATAGTTTTCTCCTTACTTCACATAACGGGCCTGCTTGCCGCTATAGGCAATCAGCGCTCCGTTTTTCGCCGTTTCAATGCGGTACTCGCCACGGTTGGCCATAGCGATTGGTTGTTCATAGCCCAAGCGGTAATAGGCATCGTTCATCATCACATACACCGTCTGTCCGTATCCCGCCACGCTCTGTGCCGCCGAGGGCAGATAGGACACCGTTTCCTTGCCGCCCACCGTCACCGTGCGCAGTTCATAACCCTGATCGGTACGGCCGGAGAAGGCAAAGATCATGGGATCGGCCGAAAGGTCAAAGCAGACCAAGGAATTTTGCCCAAACGAGCCGCTGTACCGCACGGTACCTTTGCCCATATCCAATACGTAATAGCCCTGATCGGTCACACAGACGGCCGTATTGGCATCGACAATACGCAGGTCATACACAAACGAGCCCGCCAAGCCAATCCGGCACAAGGGGTCTTCCTTATTCGGGTCAAAGCAGACCACCTCGCAACTAAGTTCGTCCTGCCCTAACCGAATACCGGCGCAGGCAAAACGGGTGGGCAGGCCGTAAACGGCGGTTGCCGTGATATAGGTATCGGAAGCGTACCACTTATAGCGTTGCCGATAGGCGTTATCATAAACCGTTAATTGCGATTTATACCCCTCGGTTTTATGGGCGATAATGAGCGCTCCGCTTTCGCTGATGGCGGCATCGATAATCGCCATTTCAAAGGTTAATTTCTTCTTTTGGGAGAAGCTGTCATAGACGGCGGCCGTTTTGGCGCCTCGGTCGAACACCAGGATCCGCCGTGCCGTGGCCGACACCGACGGCGACTCCATCACCAGCGGCTCATTGAGGAAGGCCAGACCTGACGAGTCGTACACTCGGATATGGTCATCCGCCACCGCTACAACCCCGTCCTTAAAGGGCACAACGGTGCGGCTCTCACCCTCAGTAAAGGTGATAGCCTCCACCTCATCCAGCTGTCCGCCCAGTCCGTAGGCAATGCGGGAGGCGGTGCGGCGGATATCATCGCCGTTGAATCGGCTGAAATTAAAGACAACGCCCAGCAGCAGGATCAGCACCAGCAATACCAGACAGCCAATCCGCATATAGTGAATGACCTTGATTCGATTGTCCTGAGGCACGTGTAACATCAATAGATCACCTGTTCCAAGAATAATCCGTAGGGCGGCAGGGTCATGCCCGCCCGTTCACGGTCTTTACTTTCTAGAATCTCACTCACCTGTTCAGGGGTGAGCAAGCCCTTTCCTACATCCAAGATCGTACCCGCCAAGCCACGGGCCATCTTATATAAAAATCCGTTGCCGGTCATGCGGATCTGCAACACGTAATCCTTTTCCGTCAGCTCGATCCGCTCGATGCGCCGCACGCTGTCGCCCTCCTTGGCGCCGGCGGCACGAAAGGCGGCAAAATCATGCTCCCCACACAGCACCTGCGCCGCCTGCTCCATCGCCTGCCGATCCAGCGGATAGGGGCAATGGTAGGCCACACCCCGCAACAGGGGCGGCAGGCAATGAAACGGGCAAATCTGATACACATAGGTCTTGCCCTTGGCACTGTAACGGGCATGAAAATCCTCCGCCACCTTTTCCAATGCCAGCGCCCGCAAACTGTCCGGCGCTATGGCATTAAAGGAGGCCAGAAAACGGGGAATTTCCAGTTCCTGTTCGGTTTTGAAATTGGCGCAATACCCTTTGGCGTGCACACCCGAATCGGTGCGGCCGCAACCGGTGATATCGGTATTATGGCGCAGAATGGTCTGCACCGTGCGCTGCACGGCCGAGCAGACACTTTCTCCGTTCTTCTGCACCTGCCAGCCGCAAAAGGCGCTGCCGTCAAAGGCCAGAGTCAGGCGATAATTGTTCACACCAATACTCCCCATCGAATAAAAATATTACACAAAATAACCGCCGCCAGCACCGAAACCGAAACCGCGGCCGCCACCGCATCCCGACGGTGCAACCGATACTGCCGCAAACGGGTGCGCCCCGCTCCGCCTCGGTAACAACGGCACTCCATCGCCACCGCCAACTCATCGGCACGGCGGAAGGAGGACACAAACAACGGCACCAGAATTGGCACCAGAGCCTTGGCCCGCTGAATCAAATTGCCCGTTTCCAGATCACTGCCCCTCGCCTTTTGCGCCGAGGAAATCTTATCCACTTCCTCAATCAGCGTGGGGATAAACCGCAAAGCAATCGTCATCATCAGCGAAAATTCATGCACCGGCAACTTGATCTTTTTTAGCGGCGAGAGCAACCGCTCCAGGCCGTCAGTCA
>JAZKZU010000154.1:0-1482 GCA_045612825.1 Eubacteriales bacterium | reverse complement strand
CCAAGGAGGTCAGCGCCTGCGCTACTCACGGCGTCCTCTCCGGTCCCGCTATCGAAAGACTCAAAGAAAGCCCCATCAAGGAACTGGTTCTGCTCGATACCATCCAGTTGCCTGATGAAAAACTCATCGATAAGATCCGTGTTCTGCCTACCGCTCCCGTCTTTGCCAAGGCTATTGAGCGTATTTATGAGGATCGTCCGATCTCCACTCTGTTTAATTGAGGAATTGTATGTTTAAGAAAAATCGTCCGGCCATCGATTATCTGATCGTTGGCTTGGGCAACTACGGTGAAAAATATAAAAATACCCGTCATAACGTCGGCTTTATGGCCATAGACTATATGTGTGACGAGCTGGGGCTGGACAAGGGCAAATCCCGCTGGTCGGGCAATGTCTGGAACACCTATATCGATGGCAACCGTGTCCTGCTGGTCAAGCCTCACACCTATATGAACCGCTCGGGTGACTGCGTGGCCAAGATCACTTCCTACTTCAATATCTCGCCCGACCGTGTCATTGTCATCTATGACGATACGGCGCTGGATACCGGCCGTATGCGCATCCGTCCCAAGGGGACTGACGGGGGACACAACGGCATCAAGAGCATCATCCATGCGCTGGGCTCTTACGAGATTCCCCGCATCCGTGTCGGCATCACCAAGCCGTCGGGTCAGTTCGTGCTGGCCGATTGGGTACTTGGCGATTTCCGCACCACCGAGCGCAAGAAGATCGATGCCGCTCTGCCCGATGTTTATGGGGCTATCCGTATGATACTGGACGGCAAGATCGCCGATGCCATGTCAAAATACAATACCGCACCGGCTTCGCCGGAAGCATAACCAGTACGGGCGCAGTCTTTGGCTGCGCCCCTCTTATTCAAACTATGGATTATATTTCAAAACACCTTCTCAAAAACCAAAAGGTAAGCGAACTTCGTCAGGCGGTACGAAACGGGCTGCTGCCCGCCTACGCCACGGGGCTTTGCGAATCCTATAAGCTCTTTTTAACCCGACTGTTCTGTCACGACCGTCGGGTCATGCTCGTGTTGCCCGATCGGGGCGAAACCGAGCGGATGTACGATTTGTTCTCCGCTCTGCTCCCCGCCCACGATCTGTTAACCGTTCCGGCACGGGAGTATGTCTTTTATAACTTTGAAAATATGTCGCACGGACAGGAGCACGCCCGCATCGGCACTCTCGATCGCCTGTCCATGGGCGATTACCGTTTGGCCCTCATTCCCGCCGATGCCCTGCTCTCCTTAACCCCCACCCCCCAAACCCTCAAACGCCGCAGCAAAACCATCACCCGAGGCGGCACGGTGGAACTGGAGGACGTGTTGCGGTTCCTGACCGAGGGCGGCTATACCCGCAGCGAATTGACCGAGCATACGGGCCAGTTCTCCCATCGGGGCGGCATCGTTGAATTTTTCGCCCCCGGCGCCCCCTACCCCGTGCGCTTTGAACTGTTCGGGGATGAGATTTTC
>JAZKZU010000153.1:0-5560 GCA_045612825.1 Eubacteriales bacterium | reverse complement strand
GTTAAGGCGGGCATACCGCGGCCAGTCCACCTGACCTACCTGACCTGCGGTTATGCGATACGCCCAGTACCCTTCGGCACGCCCCGGAGTATTGATGCGGGTATCTGCGCCGTAACTGAGCAGATCCTGCACGGGGAAGATGACCAAGCCTGCCTGACTCATCAGCAACGCACTGCGGATAGCGGCGCACCCATCGGTGGGATTGCCGACATATTCGAGCACTTGGCGGCGAGTGGGGTCATCCAGTTCCCACAAGAAGCCCAGCAGGGTATTGTTATCATGCGTGCCGGTATAGGCTACGGTATTTTCGGTATAGTTATGAGGAAGGTGGCAGTTGGCGGGATCGCCGTCAAAGCCAAACTGGAATACGGCCATGCCGGGGTAGCCGCTGTACGCCAAGAGATCCTGCGTTTTCTGATCGATCATGCCCAGATTTTCGGCTAAGATCATTTTATCTTTTGCTAACGGGGCAAAGGCATCAATCAGTTTTTTATCGGGGCCGGCACACCATTTGCCTTCTTTGGCGGTTTTGGCGGTGGCGGGTACGCTCCAGTAGTCGCTGATGGCACGGAAATGATCGATCCGCACGCCGTCAAAGAGATCCAGCATATAGGCAAGGCGGTTTTTCCACCATGCATATCCATCCTGCTCCATCTGCTCCCAATCATACAGGGGATTGCCCCATAACTGCCCGCCGGCAGAAAAGTAGTCGGGCGGAACACCGGAAACGCTGGACGGATTGTGTTTGGGGTCTAATTGGAACTGATCGGGGGAGGCCCAGATATCGCTGCTGTCGTTGGATACGTAAAAGGGAAGATCGCCGATAACGGAAATGCCCTTTTGGTTGGCATACGTATGTAATTCATGCCATTGACGATGAAATTCGTATTGGATAAACTGCCACGTGAATTCCATCTCATGAGGCGGTTCGGTTACCGTCCATTCCCGCCAAGGACGGCCGTTATTGGCTTGTTTGAGGGCCAAAAAGCGACAGGCGTTGGCGATATGGGGATGGGATTGGCAAAAGGATCGGATGTTATCCGCATCGGGCGTGCGGGCCGCGGCGTTTGCCAAGAAAGCAAAGCGGGTACGGTGCAGGGTATCAAAGTCGCACAGATAGGGATCGGTGACCTTTTGTTGCTCGAGTTCCTCTGCGGTAACCAAGTTCTGCTCATAAAGCATGAGCGGGTCGATAAAAAAGGGATTACCGGCAAACGAGGAATAGGACATATAGGGGGAATTATGCTCATCCGTAACCCCGAAGGGGAGTACTTGCCAGACCGAGAAGCCGCCGTCTGCCAGACGGTCGACCCAGCGATAAGCGTTTTTGCCGAATGTGCCGCACCCATAAGAGCCGGGTAGGGCGAAAACGGGGAGAAGGACGCCGCTTTGTCGTTTCATGAAATCACCTCAAGTAAAAACTATTCCTATCATATACCAATATGGCAAAAAAGACAACTAAAAAACCGTTGTTTTGATAGAATATGCAAAAAATTTCCCGAAATGTAAAAACTTTTTTAATGTTTATACTAGAAATATGTATAATACTGTGATATAATAAAAACAGAATTTTTTTAGGACCGTACAGTTAAGGAGGCCTTGTAGAATGTATTTTCGCAAAAAGGAATGTGTGGCAATGATCCTTGCCGGCGGGCAGGGAAGTCGATTGATGGTGCTGACCGAGAACACGGCAAAACCCGCCGTGCCCTTTGGCGGCAAGTATCGGTTGATTGATTTTCCGCTCTCGAACTGTGTCAATTCGGGGATTGATACGGTGGGGATTCTGACGCAATACCAGCCGTTACAGCTGAATGAGTACATAGGCAACGGTATGCCTTGGGGACTCAATAGTTCTAACGGCGGAATCCACGTTCTTTCGCCCTATTCCAAGAGCGCCAGTTCCGAGTGGTATAAGGGGACGGCCAATGCCATTTTCCAAAACATCTCCTTTATTGATCGCTATCATCCGACACACGTATTGATCTTGTCGGGTGACCATATTTACAAAATGAATTACTCCTTAATGATGCAGGCACATGTGAAAAACAAGGCCGACTGCACCATTGCGGTACTGGATGTGCCCTTAGCGGAGGCTTCCCGTTTCGGCATTATGAACGTGAATGAGGACGGGGTAATCTACGAGTTTGAGGAGAAGCCCAAGCATCCCAAGAGCACCAAGGCATCGATGGGGATTTATATGTTCCGTTGGGACGTGCTGAAAAAGTATTTGATTGAAGATAACGAGGATCCGAAGTCCAGCAACGATTTCGGTAAGAATATTATCCCGAAACTGATTGCCGATAACTATAAATTGTATGCCTACGGCTTTGAGGGGTACTGGAAAGATGTGGGTACGATTGAAAGCCTGTGGCAGTCGAACATGGATATTCTGGGGGAGAATCCTGAACTGGATTTACGGGATACCGAGGATCGTATTTATGCGCGTAACTATTCGCATCCGAGTTCCTATATTGCGCCCGAATCGGAGATTGTCAATTCCTACGTGGCCGAGGGAAGTACGGTTTACGGCAAGGTATACAACTCCATCATATCGACCGGTTGCGTAATTGAAGAGGATGCTGAGATTCACAACAGTTTGATTATGCCCAATGCAACGGTGGGCAAGAGTTCGGTGATCCGTTATGCCATCATTGGTGAGGATGCGATTGTGCACGCGAATGCCCGTATCGGCGATAACCCCGAATTTTACGATAAGAATAAGTGGGGCATTGCCGTTGTCGGTAAAGATAAAGAGGTAGCGCAGAATAAGATCCTGCTACCCAAGGAAATCTATTAAGGAGGATGCCGACATGAAAGCAATGGGTATTATTTTTTCGAATATATATGATAGTTCTTTGGGAGAATTGACCAATCAGAGAACGGTAGCCTCTTTGCCGTTTGGCGGGCGTTACCGTCAGATAGACTTTGTGTTATCCAACCTGTCCAATTCGGGCATTTACAACATTGGTGTAATTACCAAATACAATTACCGTTCGTTGATGGATCATCTGGGGTCGTGCAGTGACTGGGATCTTAACCGCAAGAATGAGGGTGTGGTGTTTTTGCCGCCCTTTGCCAGCGGAAATACGGGCATTTATAAGGGGAAGTTGGAAGCGTTACATTCGGCTGTTCATTTCATCAATAATCCCAATTACGATTATGTGGTGGTTTGTGATTCGACGGTGTTATGTAACATTGATTTTCGGCCTGCCATTAAGCAACACATTGAGCTTGGCAGTGACGTGACCATTCTGACGACTTCGGGCAAGGATAAGACCAAGAAGAAGCATCCGCTTATTTTGAAAGCAAACAAGCGGGGCAAGGTGACCGAAATGATGATCGATACCTACTGGCGTGCTGACACGCAGATTGGTATGGGTATGTTTATCATCAGCCGTGAGCGGTTGGTGGAGGCGATTGAGGAATCCTATACCAAGGGGTTGGCGCATCTGGAGAGGGATTATCTGCAGCGCAAATTCAATGACAGTGCCTTGAAGCTGGCGGTATATCCGTTTGACGGAGTTGTGCTTCGGAACGAGGATACGCGCAGTTATTATGCCAATAATATGGCACTTTTGCAAAAAAATGTGCGAAAGGGGCTTTTCAATAACGAATATCCGATATATACTAAGGTAAGGGATGAGATTCCTACTTATTACGGCGTGGGTTCTAAGGTATCCGATTGTATCATCGCTGATGGCTGTGCCATGTACGGTACGGCGAGCGACAGCATTATCTTCCGTGACGTCACCATTGCCAAGGGGGCAGAGGTTCGGTCCAGCATTATCATGCAGGGGGCGCGGATCGGGAAGAATGCCAAATTGGAATGTGTGATTCTTGACAAGAATGTGACGGTGACCGACGGGGCGACTTTGATCGGCACGCCGGCGCATCCGGTGATTGTCAAAAAGGGAGAAACGGTATGAAAATCGTATTTGCAGCCAGTGAAGCTGCTCCGTATATCAAAACGGGAGGCCTGGGCGATGTTGCTCAGGCCCTTCCTGCTGCTTTGTCTGATTATGCGGATAATGAGGTCTTGATTATTTTGCCGTATTATGGCAAAATAAAGGAGAATGCGTCGATTGTGGCCGAGTATATTGGGTATTTCTATACCGATTTGTCGTGGCGGCATCAGTATGTCGGGTTATATCGGGTGCAGACCGAGCGGCCGAATTTGCGTGTATATTTGCTGGATAATGAGCAGTATTTCAGGCGTGAAGGCGGGATTTACGGGCACAATGACGATGGTGAGCGGTTTGCTTTCTTTTCCAAGGCGATATTGGATGCGTTAGTCTATCTTGGGGAAGATCCGGATATCATTCATTGCAACGATTGGCAGACGGCGGTGTTGCCCATTTTCCTGCACGCTTTCTATCAAGAGCCGTTAGGGCGGGCCAAGACGGTCTTTACTATTCATAACATTGAATATCAAGGCTGGGCGCATCCCTATTTTCTGGGGGATGGGTTAGGCTTGTCCGGTGATTACGAGAACACGCTGACCTACAAGGGAAGCCTGAATTTCATGAAGGGTGCGATTCTGACCTGTGATGCCTTGACGACCGTTTCCCGCACCTATGCGCAGGAGATTCGCTATCCCTATTTTGCGCACGGGCTCTCTCCTGTGATTGATGAACATTCCTTTAAGATACACGGTATTGTCAACGGCATTGACACGGTGGGGAATGATCCGGCAACCGACAAGGCGATTCCGGCCAACTATACGGCATCGGACAGGTCGGGCAAGGCCGAGTGCAAGGTGCAGTTACAAAAGCAGTTGGGGTTGCCTGTGCGGGCGGATGTGGCCATGGTTGGCATGGTGACACGTTTGGTATCGCATAAGGGATTGGATATTTTATGTGCCGTGGCCGAGGAATTGATGAACTGGGATATTCAGTTGGTGATTCTGGGCACGGGGGATGCCGAATACGAGGCAAGGCTTAGAGGCATTGCCGATCGGCATACCGATAAGTTTTCGCTTAATCTTTGTTTTTCGGGGGCGCTGGCGTCGCAGATTTATGCGGCCAGTGACCTGTATTTGATGCCGTCCAAGAGTGAGCCGTGCGGGTTGTCGCAGTTGATTGCGATGCGGTACGGTACCGTTCCCGTGGTGCATGAAACGGGCGGGCTCAAGGATACGATAATACCCTTTAATCCGCAGACGGGAGAGGGGTTTGGCTTTACCTTCCAGAGTTTTAACGGGCAGGATATGCTGGATGCGTTGCGGCGGGCTTTGGCCGTATACGGCGGTGATCCGACCGCATGGGAGAAAGTGATGGTCAACGGCATGACGGCTGATCTGTCGTGGAAGGTGCCGGCGGCGGAGTATATGGCGCTTTACGAGCAATTGAAATAAAAGGAGATCCACAGCACTATGCACAAGAACAAGGCAGAATTACTTAGCAAGATCAATGAAACATCAATTCGGTTATTTTCCTGCAATTTATCGGAGACGACCGAGAAGCAGGCGTATAAGGTGGTATGCACGCTGTTGCGTGAGATGCTGGCCAAGAAGCGTAAGGAGTACAAAGATTCCTACAAGGACAAGGGACGCAAGCAGGTA